>JBBRHH010000029.1:0-21800 GCA_038222915.1 Tepidisphaerales bacterium | reverse complement strand
CGCATCGTCGGTCACCTTTTCGTCCAGCGCCTTGGTCAACAGGCCGCCCTGTGCATCGCGGTGATTCATCAGGCCCAGCACAGCGCCAACCGCTTTCACCACATCAGGACGAGCATCGTCCAGAGCGGCCAGCAGCGTCGTACGCGCCGTCCCAAGTTCCAAAACTGTATTGTGGCTTAGAGCCAATTTCGCCATCAACTCGGCCGCGCGAACCGCAGCCTCCTGGCTCTTCGCTTCAGCAGTCGGTGCCGCAGCCGCCCCGCCCGCGGCAGGCGCAACTGCCGGAGCCGGCGCAGCCGGATCGGCCGGTGCAGCCTGAGCTGCAGGAGCAACCAGTGCCGCAGGCTGCGTAGCCGGCTGTGTCGCCGGACCCTTCGTAGCCTTCGCTGCAACCGCCGCCACAGGGTCCGCAAGCTCAGCCGCCGTCAGATTGACAACACGTGCAGCCGCCAGCCGTGGACTCACCTTCAGTTGGGTAACCTGTCCCTCGGGAATATTCGGGCCAACAACAATCGTATCGACCGCGGGAATACCTGCCGAAGCCGCCAATACATCGGCGACCGTCGAACCACCCGCAACGGAATTGCCGGCCTGCAAAGCACCTGTCAAACCATTGATATCCTGTGCACTCGCAAAAACCAGAAGGCCAGGCTTCGCCTGCTGACCCAGCGCCTCAGCCAGCGCCGGAACAACCAATTCCTGTCCCGGAAACGCCTTCTGCGGAAGCGCCGCCGCGATCACCATGCCAGCCTTGATGCGGACACTTCGATCCGTCGATCGCAACGCCTGCAACAGCGATGCATCGCCCGGCCCGCTGAACAGATTGCTGTTGCCGACAATCTCCGCCAGCGAATCCAAAGCACGCACCGACACCGCCGAATTGCGGTCATGCAGAGCCCGCGCCAAAACGCTGTTCAAATACTGCGTCCCAGCCTCAACACCATAGTAATGCGCGCTCGGAACGCCTTCCTTGTGGGTGTCGTCCTTGGCGCCCTCAGGCAGATCGGTCTCCAGCTTATAGTTGGCCGCAAGCCAAAGGCTCACCGCATCCGCGCGCGACTGATCCATCTTCAAAACATTTTCGCACTCACGCTTCGACATCAGGTCGCTGAAAATCTCTGGAACAACCTTGATGCCCTGCAGCGTGCTTCCATCCCATGTCCAGATCGTCCCCATCGGCGTCGCCGACACGATCGACGAATGGCCATAGTAAAGCTTCTCCGCCGCATCATAAAAGAGTTGTGCCGCGTTCAGCTTGCCAGGATCGCCGCCGCCAATCTTGTTGACCGCGCCAATCACCGCCGCCTTCACGCCGATGTTCGCATCCTTCTCCTGGTACAACCGCGCCAGGTACGGAAGCGATACGTCAAATTTCAGGTCGCCCAGCACATTGATGATCGTCGCCAGCGTCGCCGGCTCCTTGATATCCGTAGCCGCCAGCAACGGGTTCAACACCGGCCGGCCCATCATCTTCAGGGCCCGCTCGATCGGATAATAAAACGGGCGCTTATCCGGGCTCTGCAGATACGCGATCATCTGTGGAACCGCCGCCTCGCCGCTGTCACGCAGACGATCCACCGCATTCAAAAATCCGCGCTCGTTTACAATAAGCCGCTGAATCTGCGTCTCAATGAATTTCGGGTCTTCCCGGCGCTCATACAAGCCCTTGCGAAGCAGGTCCTGAAGCTTCAACGAAGTGTCCTTGGTCACCTCGTTCCGCTGCAGGCGTGCCAGCACGGCGTCAACTTCTTCGTTCTTCTTGGCGCCAACCGCTTCAAAGGCCTCAAGCGCTTCCCGCGGCGTCGCCGCAAGGATCTTGGTCGCTTCGTTATTGGCCATATCCCAGCGGGCAATATTGGTGTAGTGCCAGAAATCCTCAACGACCAGGTTCAGCGGATTCGCAACCGGCGCATCTGGCTTGGGCTGATCGACCGCGGGCGGTGCATCCGGCTTTTCAGGCTTCGCTGGCTTTTCAGGCTTGTCCGGGTCGGCCGGTTTCTCAGGCTTGTCCGCCGGTGCATCCGGCTTGTCGGCCTTCGCCGGTTTATCGGGCTTGTCAGGCTTCGGATCAGCAGCATCAGCCGCCTTAGGTTCGGCCGTCGCAGGATCCGCCGCCCAAAGCAGCGAAGCCGCAGGCAACGGCATAACCAAAGCACAAGCCAGGGAAAGACTACGAATCGAACGAGGCAATCGCATCATGGTGCTGGCCTCCAAAGGTGTGTAAGCGATGAGGGGGACATTTCCGCGAGTAGGAAGATAAATGGATACGACAAAAGAGTCAAGAATTGATTGGGATGATTGGGACCGCGCGAGACCCTAGATGCGTGTGACTTGCGGCAAATGATCGAAATGTGCATCCCGCGCATACAGCAGCAAGCCATGCTGGACGATCAGCGATGCGATCCACAGATCGTTTGTTGGAATCGGCGTGCCCTGCTGGCGAAGTTGCACGTAAAGTTGTGCGTAATGATGTGTGGTTTGATCGTCGGCGTGAAGCACGGACACGCCCGGCTGATTGAGAAAGCTCGTCAGGATCTTCTGGTTTTCCGCGGCTCGTTTCCCCGCAAGAAATCCGGCTCGAAGCTCCGCCAGAACGACAAAAGGAATCACAACTGTCCGGGCGGCTCTCACCCTCTGCACAACTTCCGGGACATTTTTGCAGAGGTCAACATATCGATTGGTATCCAAAGCAAGATTCATTTCCACATTTCCGGATCGATCTGATCCTGCTCGGCAAGGGTTCGTTCTGTTTCGGGATCGCCTATCCAGGACCCGGCAATGTTCTCCAGATCACGATAAACCACAGGCTCAGCCTCCACGTCCAAACCCTGCGCAAGAACCGTCAATGCGATCTCATTCAAACTCACACCCTCGGCCTTCGCCTTCCGGCGAAGCGCCTGGTCCAGACGACGTGGAATGTTTCGGAGCGTATATTGCATGCAGGCAGTGTAGGCATTTCATGCAGGCATGGCAACACAAATAGCGTATGTACGATGGTGTTAGATTATGGGAACATGATGGTGGAGACCCCGTATACAACCGAGCGAATCGCCGAAGTTGCCAAGGAAATTTACCACACCCAGATCCGAGAAAGGTGATGCCTCAACGTGTTGGAAATTTCATCATCATCGATATCGAGAGCGGTGACTATGAGATTGGCAATGACGATCTCAGTGCCGAGGAAGTCGTTCGCGCCCGGCACGCGCAAGGCATTTTTTTCAGGATGCGAATCGGGCATGCATCGGCATATTCGTTATTGGGGTTTCGCCGGCCACCGCCAATCCTGATTCCCACCCCAAAATCCTCCGTTTAATCCATCCCAAACTAATCCACCCGCCTTTCAATTGACTCTCGCGCCTCCCAACAGCTATACCCTAACATATAGCCAACCATGGCCGAAGTCATGCAATTCATCACCTCTCATCGCGGACGACTACAGCACTTGGGTCTTTCCCAGCTCAAAGCCGGGCAGGGCAACGCCTTCGCCACACGCCTCCCCGAGCTCGACCAGCTCGCCCCCCTCGGCGGCTTCGCCCGCGGTGCCGTCCATGAACTCCTTTGCGAATCCTCCCATCATCAGGCATTCTCCGTTGCCCTCCTCCTCGCCCAGGCCGCATCCACCTCCGATGATCCCCTATCCACAAATCCCACTACTTTAAAATTACCCGCCCCAACCCCTAACCTCCAAATCACCTCTCCCATCGTCTGGTGCGATCCCACCCACCAACTCTACCCCCCCGCTCTCGCCGCCGCGGGCGTCCCACTAAACCGCCTCTTCATTCTCCAACCCAAAACCCCCGCCGATCTCATCTGGGCCATCGCAGAAAGCCTGCGCTGCAAGGGCGTCGGCGCAACCGTCGCCGCCGTCTCCCACCTCTCCCGCATCCAGGCCCGCCGCCTCCAGCTCGCCGCCGAGTCCGGCGGCGGCGCAGGCATTCTCCTGCGGCCGCTCGGCCCCGCCTCCACAAACTACGCCGCCGCCACACGCTGGCTCGTCACTCCCGCACGGGGAACCAAAACCGTGCAACGATGGAACGTCCAACTCATTCATGGCCACGGAGGGCAACTCAACAAAACCATCCTTCTGGAGATGAGCCGTGAAACAAATCATGTGCGTGCTGTTGCCCCACTGGTCGATCGATCGGCTTCGCCGCAAACAGCCGGCCTATCGGCATAAACCCATCGCACTCATCGAATCCACCGCCACCCGCCAGATGGTCATCGGCGCTTCCGAAGAAGCCGCCGACCACGCCATCCGCGCCGGCATGACCCTCGCCGAAGCCCGCGCCCTCTGCCCCGACCTCACACCCGCACCCTACGAACCCGATCGCGATGCGCGGGCCTTGGAAGCACTCGGAAAATGGATGATGCGCTTCAGCCCCATCGTCGAATCCCGCGGCGGCCGCCCCTGCCACCTCTTCATCGACGTCACCGGCTGTGAACGCCTCTACGGCACCCTGCAAACCCTCATCGCCCGCGTCGCCAATGCCCTCCATTCCCTTCACCTCACCACCCGCCTCGCCATCGCGCCCACCCCCGGCGCGGCCTGGGCCATCGCCTTCGCCGGCCAAAACCACAGCATCATCGCCTCCGACCAACTCCCGCAAATCCTCGCCCCCCTGTCAGCCCGCGCCTTGCGTATCGACGAAGAACTCGCCCAATCCCTCCGCCACCTCGGCCTCGAAACCATCGGCCAGCTCCTCAAGCTTCCGCGCGATCTCCTCCCCGCCCGCTTCGGCCCACAACTCCTCCTCCGCCTCGATCAACTCCTCGACCGCGCCCCCGAACCGCTCATCTCCCTCCTCCACGAAGAACCCATCCACGCCGGTATGGATTTCGAAGGGGTCATCGAATCGCTCGAAACCATCTGGGCCGTCTTCCAGGATCTCCTGCGCCTCATCATCCTCCAACTCCGCAAACGCGGCGTCGGCGCGCGCCGCCTCGACGCACGCTTCATCCGCCCCCACGCCCAGCCCCTCGAAAAAACCATCCTCCTCTCCCGCCCCTCCCGCGACGCCAACAACCTCTTCAACCTCCTCCGCTGCGCCATAGAAGAAGTGCAACTAAACGGTCTGAAGATTCAAGGAAAAGGCAGGAAGAAACGAATGATCTCAGCACTCAGCACGCAGCACTCATCACTCCCCGAATTTTCCCCCGACGGCTTCATCGGCCTCCACCTCAGCGTCCCCCTCTTCGAAGAAATCACCGACGACCAGATCGCCCTGATGAACCAGGATCATCACGCCGGCGAAATCGAGCTCACCCATCTCATCGAGCGCCTCCAGGTCCGCCTCGGCCCCGAAGCCATCACCTGCCCCCAGCTCGTCGAATCCTACATCCCTGAACACGCCTGGACAGGAAACAACACCACCAGCGAATCGCCAAAAGAAAAAACGAAAAAGCCCAAAAAGAAAGTGGAGGAAGAAAAATTTTCCGCCCCCATCTCCCGGCCTCTCCAACTCCTCCCCATGCCCGTCGAATTACGCGTCATCGTCTCCCCCTCCAACGACTGCGAAGGCCGCCCCATCGCTTTCAACCACAAGGGAAATCTCCACCACGTCTCCCACGCCTCCGGCCCTGAACGCATCGCCGGCCAATGGTGGGATGCCCACAACAAAACCCGCGACTACTTCGACGTCGAAGACCCCGAAGGAAACCGCTTCTGGATGTTCCGCGTCACCCAGACCGGCAAATGGTACCTGCACGGAATGTTCGAATAGCCATGCCCGAATACCCAAATCCAAAACTTCGCCCCATCCCCGACGCCCCGCAGCCAACAGCCCCGGCCGAGGCCCCCTACGCCGAGCTCGACGTCACCACCAACTTCTCCTTCCTCCGCGGAGCCTCCCACCCCGACGAACTCGTCTTCCAGGCCGCTAACCTCGGCTACCGCGCCCTCGCCATCACCGATCTCAACACCCTCGCAGGCGTGGTCCGCGCCCACGTTGCTGCCAAACAAACCGGCTTAAAACTCATCGTCGGCTGCCGCCTCCGTTTCACCGACGCACCCGACGTCCTCGTCTGGCCCACCGATCGCCTCGCCTACGCCCGTCTCTGCCGCCTCCTCACCACCGGCAAGCGCCGCGCCGAAAAAGCCCAATGCCACCTCACCTTGAATGATCTACTCGAAAACAACACAGGCCTCCTCGCCGCAGTCGTCGCAACTCCAAAATCCGACCCCCGACCCTTAAACCTCCTCCGCGAAGCCCTGGGCGACAGCCTGTCGCTCGCCGCCAGTTGCCTCTACGGCGCAGACGATTCCACCCACATCCGCCGCATGCAATCCCTCGCCCGAAAATCCAGCATCCCCCTCCTCGCCACCAATCACGTTCACTACCACGACCCATCCCGCCGCCCGCTCCAGGACCTGCTTACCTGCGTTCGCTACGGTTGCACAATTCAGGAAGGTGGTTACCGCCTCTTCCCCAACGGCGAACGCTATCTGAAGCCTCCCGACCAGATGCACCGCCTCTTCATCGACCACCCCGCCGCCATCCAGCACGGCCTCGACATCGCCGCACAATGCACCTTCTCCCTCAACGAGCTCCAATACGAATACCCCGTCGAGCTTGCCCCGCCCGGCCTCACCTCCCTCCAATATCTCCACCACCTCACCTGGGCCGGCGCTGCCGATCGCTACCCCAACGGCATTCCCGACAAAGTACGCCGCCAGATCGAACACGAGTTAAAACTCATCGAGCAACTCAAGTTCGAGGCCTACTTCCTGACCGTCTACGACATCGTAAAATTCGCCCGCTCCCGCGACATCCTCTGCCAGGGCCGCGGCTCGGCCGCCAACTCTGTCGTCTGTTATTGCCTCGCCATCACCAGCGTGAGTCCGGAGCTCATTGATGTTCTTTTCGAACGCTTCATGAGCGCCGCCCGCAATGAGCCCCCCGACATCGACGTCGACTTCGAGCACGAGCGCCGCGAAGAAGTCATCCAATACGTCTACAACAAATACGGCCGCGAACGCGCCGGCATGACCGCCGAAGTCATCACCTATCGTGGCCGATCCGCCGTCCGTGACGTAGGCAAGGCACTGGGCCTCAGCCTCGACACCGTCGACCAGATGGCCAGGCGTCTCGACTGGTGGCACCGCGGCACGCTCACCGAATCCCAACTCCAAGAAGTCGGCCTCGATCCACACGATCGCACCGTAAAACAAGTCATCTCCCTCACCACCGAGCTTCTCGGCTTTCCCCGCCACCTCAGCCAGCACGTAGGCGGCATGGTCATGACCCGCGGCCCCCTCTGCGAAATGGTCCCCATAGAAAACGCCGCCATGCCAGACCGCACAGTCATCGAATGGGACAAAGACGACATCGACAAACTCGGAATATTAAAGGTAGACGCCCTCGCCCTCGGAATGCTCACATGTATTTCAAAGGCGCTGAAATTGGTAAATAGGTTGAATAGCGACGAAGCGACGAAGCGACAGAGCGACGAAGGGGAAGATTTTCACGGAGAACACAATGGCAATCGTGAGAACATTTCGGGACCTGATTGCGTGGCAGAAAGGGAAAGAGTTGGCAAAAGCTGTTTATCTGGCAACACGAGCTATGCCGGCCGAGGAGCGTTTCGGCCTGACCAATCAGATGCGCCGGGCAGCCATTTCCATTCCATCCAACATCGCAGAGGGACACGCCCGGCAGAGCCGTGCGGATTATCTGAAATTCCTCAGAATATCGCGGGGGTCGCTGGCGGAACTAATGACACAAACCGAAATTGCGAGGGAATCAAGAATGATGCCCCCCAACCAGACCCTTTGCGATCTGCTGGAGGAAACGGATCGGGTTCTCCAAGGCCTGATCCGAGGCTTGGAGAGAAAGACGGATGTGTGAATTCTCTTCCCCTTCGTCGCTTCGTCGCTTCGTCGCTTCGTCGCTCTCCTCTGGAGCTCCACACAGTCCCCCCCGAAGACCCCTCCGTCTACGACATGATCTGCAAGGCCGACACCATCGGCGTTTTCCAAATCGAATCTCGCGCTCAAATGTCCATGCTACCGCGATTGAAGCCTAGAAAGTTTTATGACTTGGTCATCGAAGTCGCCATCGTCCGCCCTGGCCCAATCCAGGGCGACATGGTCCACCCCTACCTCCGCCGCCGCAACGGCGAAGAACCCGTCTCCTATCCCAGCGAAGCCCTCCGCGAAGTCCTCGAAAAAACCCTCGGCGTCCCCCTCTTCCAGGAACAAGCCATGCGCATCGTCATGGTCGCCGCCGGTTTCAGCGCCGAAGAAGCCGACCGCCTCCGCCGCGCCATGGCCGCCTGGAAACGCAGCGCGGGAATCGATCAATTCCACGAAAAGATCGTCAGCGGCATGCTCGCCAAAGGCTACACCCCCGAATTCGCCGAGCAATGTTTCAACCAGATCCGCGGCTTCGGCGAATACGGCTTCCCCGAAAGCCACGCCGCCTCGTTCGCCATTCTCGTCTACGTCTCCTGCTGGCTGAAACACTACCACCCCGCCCCCTTCGCGGCCGCCTTGATCAACAGCCAGCCCATGGGCTTTTACGCACCCGCCCAAATCGTCCGCGACGCCCGCGAGCACGGCGTCGAAGCACGCCCCGCCGACGTCAATCACAGCCAATGGGATTGCACGCTCGAAGAAAAAACCGACACCAAAAACCCCCACCCACCCCTGCGCCTCGGCCTCCGTATCATCAAACATTTCAAATCCCTGCACGCCCAGCGCATCACCGAAGCGCGCCGCGCCGGCCCCTTCACCTCCATCCCCCACTTCCACCGCGCCACCGCCCTCCCCGTCTCCGCCCTGCGCCTGCTCGCCGAAGCAGACACCTTCACCTCCCTAAACCTCACCCGCCGCCAGGCCCTCTGGGAAGTCCTCTCCCTAAGCGACGAATCCGCCCCCCTCTTCGACCTACTCCCAAACTCAGCGCTCAGCACTCAGCACTCAGCACTTCCTGACAACTCAGCACTTCCCACAATGCCCGAAGGCCAGGAAATCATGACCGACTACTCCACCGTCGGCCTCTCCCTCAAAAACCATCCCCTCGCCCTCCTGCGAAACTATTTCACCCAGAAAAAAATCATCCCCGCCACCCAGCTTCGCAAAATGAAGCATGGAGATTGGGTCAGCGTTGCCGGCCTCGTCCTCGTCCGCCAACGTCCCGGCACCGCCTCCGGCATCGTCTTCGAAACCCTCGAAGACGAAACCGGCATCGCCAATCTCATCCTCCGCCCCGATATTTACGATCGCTACCGCCCCGCCGCCCGACACGCCGCTCTCCTCCAGGCCGAAGGCATCCTCGAATGCCAGGGCGAAGTCATCCACATCATGGCCAAGCGCCTCACCGACCTCAGCTCCCTCCTCACAGGCTACCAATTCCACTCCCGCGACTTCCATTAAGCCATCTGCATCCCTTCCCCACTTTTGTCATTTAATCCTGAGCCCCATCAGCCTATTATCAGACGAAGATCCCGACATCGGCCTTCATTTATGTCACGTCTTTCACAAGTCGATCAAAAGCCTGCACCACCGGCTCTTCATTCGCCTGAAGCTGCGCCCGAGGTGCAGCGAAAAATGATCTCATTCGTCGAATCCTGCATCGGCACCGTGGAAGGCTCGGCCGTCGCCGCCGCCCGCGGAGCACGCCACCGTCCCCACGCCCAGAAACTCCTCCGCGTCCTCCACAACAAAACCAACATCCTCATCACCACCCATCAGCACCCCGACCCCGATGCCCTCGCCAGTTCGCTCGCCCTCGCCAACCTCCTCCGTTTCAAGCTCCCCGACGCCCAGGTCACCCTCTCCGTAAAAAACTTCATCAGCGGCGGCCTCAACGCCGCCTTCGCCCAGCAAACCGCACTCGCCCTCGCTCCTTGGAATGAAGAATTACTCAGCGACTACGACGCCGTGGTATTGCTCGACGTCCAGCCCACCTTCCGCTTCAGCCCCCTGCCGCCGCACATCAAGCCCACCGCCGTCATCGACCACCACCGCGCCCGTGGCAAAAAACTCGACTGCGCCTTCTGCGACATCCGCACCGAAGTCGGCTCCACCAGCTCCATCATCTTCAGCTACTTCATGGAGCTCGAAACCCCCATCGACAGCGATCTCGCCGCCACCCTCCTCTTCGCCATCGAAACCGATCTCGCCGGCGCGGCCGGCACCCCCGGCGAGCTCGACAACCTCGCCCTCTCCAGCCTCACTCTCCTGGCCGACACCCGCAAACTCTACAAGATGCGCTACGTCGACCTCCCCCAGTCCTACTACGCCGCCTACAGCGCCGGCCTCGCCAACGCCGTCTTCTCCGAGTCGGCCATGGTCAGCCACCTCGACACCGTCCACTCCCCCGAAACGCCCGCCGTCATCGCCGACTTCCTCCTCCGCTTCGACCAGGTCCAGTTCGTCCTCGTCTCCGCCGTCATTGGCTCCTCCCTCATCCTCAGCCTCCGCACCAGCCACGGCAAAATCTCAGCAGCCGACATGATGAAAAAACTCCTCCGCCGCTTAGGCGAAGGCGGAGGCCACCGCACCAAAGCCGGCGGCATCGTCGCCCTCGAAAATGGTTCAGCCGCCGAAATAGAAAGAATCCGCCGCACCCTCCGCCGCCGCCTCCTCCGCGCCCTCCACATCCCCATCACGCGCGGACAGCATCTGGTCCCGCCAAAACATTAACGCGTTGATCTGAAGAACACGCCTACGAAACGCCCGCCGTCCCAGTCTCAATCGCATGCGTCACATAATCCCGCGGATCGGTCACCCGCCCGGTCAGCGCACTAGCCGCCACCGTCAACGGCGACGCCAGATAAACCGCACTCTTCGTAGATCCCATCCGCCCCGGAAAGTTCCGGTTCGTGGTGCTGATGCAAACCTCGGTCGCATTCAACCGGCCAAACGTATCGCTCGGCCCGCCCAGACAAGCGCCGCATCCGCTGGCGCCAATCAGGCAACCCGCATCCGCCAACACATCCTCAATCGACTTTTCATTCCCTTCCCGCACCGCGCCGCGCAAATTCAACCGCTTCATATCCGCATGCACTTCCGTCGACCCCGGCACCACAAACGTCTCAATCTTCACCTGGTTCCCCTTAAGAATATTCGCGGCAAAGATCATGTCCGTGATCTTCCCACCCGTACACGATCCGATATACGCCCGATCCAGTTTCACATCCCGGCAGTTGTACGCCGTGTCCTTGTTGTCCGGCGAATGCGGCTTGGCCACCATCGGCTCCATCGTGCTCAAATCCCACTCGTGCTCGAATGTGTACTGAGCATCCGCCGACTCCCGCACCACATCCCATTCCTTGATGTTCGACCGCGCCCGCACATAGTGCAGCGTCTTCTCATCGACATCACAAACGCCATTCTTCCCGCCGGCCTCGATCGCCATGTTCGTCAGGGTCATCCGGTCTTCCAGCGTCAGCGACGAAATCCCTTCGCCCGTGAAATACATGCTGCGATAAGTCGCCCCATCCACGCCAATCTCGCCGATCACCGCCAGGATCAAATCCTTCGCCGTCAGATAGGCCGGAATCTGCCCATGAAACGCGAACTTCATCGTCGGCGGAACCTTCAGCCAAAGCTTCCCGGTCCCCAGAACAAACGCCGCGTCCGTATTCCCAATCCCCGTCGCCAACTGCCCAAACGCACCGGCCGTACACGTATGGCTATCCGTCCCCAGCAAAATCTCGCCTGGCCGAACATGCCCTTCCTCCGGCAACGCCTTATGGCAAACGCCCTTGTAATTCGTCTTGGTCGGATCCTTGTACGGATTCGGCATCCCCGGCTCGTTCTTCACAAACTCCGGATCATAGTAATATTTCAGCCCCTGCTCGCGCACAAAATCCCGCAACGTCTGCACATTCCGATGGCACTTCTGGTCGGCCGTAAAGATGTAATGATCCGGTATGATCACCACCTTGTTCGGGTCCCACACCTTAGCATCCCGCCCAAACTTCTCATGAAAAATCCCGATCGTTCCCGGCCCGCACACATCGTGCGTCATCAAAACATCGATGTCCACCCAGATATTCTCCCCAGGCACAACCCGCCCCTTGCCACTGTGCTTCGCCAGGATCTGTTCCGTTATCGTCATGCCGGCCATCAAAAACTCCTCTGCAATGTGTGAAAAGGAAGTATAGTCGCCCCGCCGGAGGGATGCCATGCACGGACCGCTTGCCAACACGAACGAAAAAAGGCCGCATCGGGAACCGAATCCCAATGCGGCCGCATTTCTAAAAAGAGGATCGACTTGGCGAGTTAGTTCGCTGTCGGCCCGTTACCGTTGCCGATCGGCCCGCTGTTGCCAGGCGACATGTGCGTCAATTCCGCAACGCTACCCAACACGGTAAGCTCCGGCTTACCGTATACCTTCTTCGCATCTTGCTTCTCTTCCATCTAACGCCTCCTTAAGGCAAAAAATGTGCGAGACAAAGACCGCATCGGGAACCAAGTCCCAATGTATCCAAATGTTTACAAAAAGGATCGACCCGACGAGTTAGGCCGGCGCGTTACCGTTCCCATTACCGATCATTCCGCTGTTGCCAGGCGAGGACTCCGTCAATTCCGCGACGCTGCCCATCACGGCTAGTTCGGGCTTGTCGTAAACCTTCTTCTCATCCTGCTTCTCTTGCTGAACCATCTCAGGCCTCCTTAAGGCAAAAAATGAAACCCACAAAATCAAACGATCTTCATTGGAGTGTGGCCCGCCAGCCGAAAGTTGTCAACCAAATTCCGCCCGCTCGACATTGTCGCCGTTAGACCAGCAGCCAGGACCGCGCCACCAGCTTGCCCCGTCGTTATAAACGCGCCGCGCACCTCTCAACTCAACGCCAATCCATGCGATAACCAGCACCGATGAACCTCTCCATAGACCGGCAAAACATGCGGAATCTCCCCCGTTTGCAGGCAGTAAACCATCTCTTCCTGATACGCCGCCCACCCAAAAGTCTGTAACGGCCACCGTATTGAAATCACGTTGTTCCCTACGAAAAGAGTCGTCGCCGCCACCCGCAGTTCCACATCGCGCCAATGCGATGAAAACACCAATTCAGCAATTATCTGCCCATTAATCAGAACGCCGCAATCTTCACCATCGCCCAGACGCCCGTTCGGCATGCGATACGTCAGCCGCAACGACAAATCCTGTCGCCCATCACTCGGAAAATGAAACGCCGCCTCCCGCTCAGTACAAGTCAGAAAACCCGCTTTCGGCCCCATCGTCGCCCCCTCGCGCGAGAAGAACGTCGTCGCCCGATATTGATACTCCAGCAGATCAATCCCCCCTCCCGCAATCCAATGTTCCCCAACCATCAACTCCCAAAACGAATCTGCCGCCACGCCCGATGCGCCAAGAAACGCCCGACTTAGCAGATGATCATCAAACTTATCCACCTCATTCGCGCTATGCGAAAGCAGATACCGCTTAAAAATCGGATGCCCAACCAACCCCTCAAACTTCCCGCACATCCACCGTTGTGTCCGCCGGTTCTGCACATCCAGCAGTGAAGCCACCGCCCCCGCAATCCCCGGATCAAGCCGCATCGCTTCCAGCGCGTGCCGCTCCATCACCGCATACGACTGCCCGTGATGCGCATTATGAACCGCCGCCGCAATATGCGCCGCAGCTTCATCCGCCGCGGTAGGCCGCGTCCCCGCCGCCCGGCACCGCTCCACAATCGCCTCCCGCTCTCCATCCATGCCCCCGATCTCCATCAAAATCGACGCCGCCACCTCCGCCATCGCCAGCGTCAGCCCGGCCACATTCAAATGGCAATAGTCCAAAAACAATCGCCCATCCGGAATCCCCCCGCCCAGCTCCCTCCGAAACACTACCGGCAAATCCACGCACCCGAGTCCCCGTTCCCGACTGCCCAACCGAAACGCCTCCTGCACAGTAGCCGGACAACGTGGCGAAGCCGGAACCGACAATCCGCAAACACAATCGCGCGCCCGCACAAACGCATCCTCCGCCTCCGCGCCGCGCCCAAGCAGCAAGAGCGCCTGCGCCCGCAGCCGATGACTTACCGTGCTAAGTCCCTCATCCATCCCCACCATCTCATCCGCCAATCCGAGCGCCTCCCCAGCTCTCCCCGCGTCAATTGCCGCAATCGCCCGCTCCCGCAGGCGCATCCACGCGACATGCGGTTCCCCAGGCAGGTACGGCAATATCACCCCCGGCTCATTCTCCCAATCCACCAGGTCAAATTCCGGCACGACCACCACCCCCATCGCCCCGCTCTTCGCACAAACTTCCGCAGCCGTATCCACCACGCGCCGCGTCACCCGCGGCATCACCGTCTCACTGCACAATCGGTGCGTAAACGCATACCCCTCCCCCGACCGGCCAATCTGCTCCTCCATCTCCCCATGTGTATAAAGCCCCTTCCAAAGCCAGTTGTTCCCCGCCCACAACACCACCGCATCCGGCGCCAACAGCGCCGCCTGCTGCAGCAGTGGCACAACGCTCAACACCGAAAGATCCGTCCGCGCCAGATCCACTACCTCATACTGCGGCCCATCCACCGCATTCAACATCCCCTCCAGCAACCGCGCCGGCGTAAACACCGGATCGTAAAGATACCCGCGCGCCACACTCTCCCCCACCAGCACCACCCGCTTCTTTGTCGACTTCAGCGGAATGTACAAAACATCCGCCCAGAAACGAAAATCACGCCGAAAGTGCTCCCGCCGGACAAACCCCCCGACCATCGCATCCCGCTGCCAGATCCCCACCACCCCCTCATTCCCCATCGCCGGCGTTACAGAAACGTCCGCGTCCATCTCCACCGCCCCGCGCGCTCGCTGCAACCCCGCCAGCACCACCGCCCCGCGCGCATCGCCAAGCAGCCGTCCCAATCGCCGCGCAAGCTCGCGTGAAGCGCCGTCCGAATCGCCAACAGGTAACGTCTCATTCATGCAATCACTCAAAGCAACGTATAGACCTCATGGCTGATCCGCGCTGACTGGTCCGGCCTGGTCTTTCGATACCACTCCATCCAGGTCGCCGGAATCCCCTTCCGGTCGATCACAAAATCCTCCAGCACCAGCGCATCGATATCCGATCGCATAAAGCACAAAATCGCATCCACCGGCGCGCACACAATCGGCTCGCCCCGCAAATTAAACGAAGTGTTCAACACAATCGGACACCCCGTCAGCTCCGCAAACGCACGAATCAATCGTGCAAATCGACCATTCTCCCGCTCGTTCACCGTCTGCACCCGCGCCGACCCATCCACATGCGTCACCGCCGGCAACGAAAGCGCCGAGCGCACCTGGCAAGTCTCCACCATGTAAGGCGATGGCTGCGCCAAATCAAAATGTTTCGCAGTCTCCTCCTCCAATACCGCCGGCGCAAAAGGCCGAAACCCCTCCCGCTTTTTTACCAGCGCATTGATCCGCTCCCGCATATCCCCCCTGCGCGGGTCCGCCAAAATCGACCGCGCACCCAGCGATCGCGGTCCAAACTCCATCCTTCCCTGAAACCACCCAATCACTTCGCCCCGCTCCATCCGCTTCGCCACATCCGACAACAATCCACCTTCATCGCCCCGGAAATCCGCATACTTCGCCTCCCCCGCCGAAATCGTCCGCGCAATCTCCGCCACCGGATACGCCGGCCCCACAAACACATCCCGCAGCGACCCCGCGTCCGGCCGATTCCCCGTCATCCCCACATGCGCCATCGCCGCCGCCCCAATCGCACCTCCCGCATCGCTCGACGCCGGCTGCACAAACAACCCGCGAAACGGACCATCCTGCCTGATCCGCCGGTTCGCCACGCAATTCAACGCCACCCCGCCCGACAAACAAAGATTCTCCGATCCCGTCGCCGCATGCAGCCAACGCGCCTTCTCCAGCAGCAACTCCTCCAGCACCACCTGCAGGCTACGCGCCAAATCCTTCGCAAAAGCACTCAGCTCACTCTCGGCCACCCGCGGCGGCTGCCCCAGAAGCTCCGCCATCTTCTCCGAATACATCACCACGTTCCGCCGGAACGCGAAGTACTCCATATCCAGTTCAAACGTCGCTCCGTCATGCCGCTTGATCAGCCGCCAAAGCTGATCCACATAGCGTGGCGTCCCATACGGCGCAAGCCCCATCACCTTGTACTCCCCATCGTTCACTTCAAAACCCAGATACGCCGTGATGGTGCTGTACAACAGTCCAATCGAATGCGGAAAACAGACCGCCCCCAAAGACGAAAGCTGCGTCCCCCGGCCATGAAATCCCTCAATCGTGTTCCACTCCCCAACTCCATCCACCGTAAGAACCGCAGCCTCCTCAAACCCGGACGAAAAGAACGCCCCCGCCGCATGAGACGTGTGATGCGCCACAATTTCCACCTCCCCCTCATATCCAAGCACGCGCCGGATATCCCGCATCGGCCGCGCCGCATTCAACCGGTAAAGCGAATCCGGCGCAGTCGGAGGAACATCAGGCATCGCCATCCACAACTGCCGCCCCAGTTTCACGGCCGGATCCTCGTAATACGCAACCCGGTGCACCTCAGTAATAGAAAGCCCGGCCTCGCGCAGGCAATAATTGAAAGCATTCTTCGGAATCCGCTGATCGTGCTTCCGCCGCGTAAACCGCTCCTCCTGCGCCGCCGCCACCAGCCGCCCATCGCGCAACAAACAGCAAGCCGCATCATGAAAATGCGAAGAAATCCCCACGACGTTAACACTCATCGCCACATCCCAACCATAACGCCAATTGTCGGACAAACCGCCCCCGCACCAACACCGGCTAATAACAAACAAGCTAAAACTACTGGCCTTACCCCAGGACTTCGCCCGCCGCATTCCATCCGCCATCCCCTCCGCCCAAACCCAATCACTCGCGTGCAGTGAACCGTTCGCAAGCATCCCCGCCAGATGCTCGCGCGTAACTGGCCGAAACGTTCCATCAGCCGTCGTATATTTCCAAACCGCGCCGCCGATGACATCGTCCTGACCGTTCCTGAAACTCTCGGACACCCACGCCGATGGTGATCCGCGAAAGACCCGTAGCCACAGCGACCATCGAGATCCCGCCCCATCCAACGGCCATCGCCTCGGCGGCGGCCCATTGCCGACGAGACCGCTCATCCAGCACCGGCTCCAACGCTTCGAATTTCTGCCGAATCCCTTCGGCGATCATCGCATCATGCATGGAACCCATAACAACTTGTCAGATCATAATTGTATAGGTTATTCGTGCGCGAGACCCACTAAGCGTACCAATCCCGACGCCTGACGCAGAGGAAAACGAAAGCGCCAGAACAACAACACCAAAAACAAAAATAGAAGATCGCATAAACCACCCTTTCCAATACCTTGATCCACGCGATCGCCAAAAGTTGCCCCGATTGACCCTTCCCCGGACTGTATTAGGCGCTCAGCGCGCACCCCCCCAAGGAAATATCCGGCCCGCCAAAAACGCTGAATCAAAACGCCGAAATCACCAAGTCAAAATGAATCCCCTCATCCTGCGGGTTGTGCCCCGAATCCTTCACGTTCTTAAACGGAATCCCCCAGTAGATCTGCCCGTTGATGTGAGAATTGGGCGTAAACAAAAACCCGATCCCGGCGCTAGGCAGAAGAAGATCTTCCGGAACGCTGATGTCCCCGGCCCGCGTGTTCCATCCGTAACCAATGTCAAAGAACGGCGCGAACGTCAATATGTTCTGGCCCTGCTTCTTCCACAGCGGAATGCGCAGTTCGACCGACCCGATCATGCCATTGTCCCGCACCAGCTCATTCTCTCGATAACCGCGCACCGTATCGAGACCGCCGATGCTGAACTGTTCCAGGGACAACAACGGATCGGCGCTGAGCTGCGTTGCAAATCGAAAGACAACCTGATTGTCGCTCTGAAAAATCCGCCGCACATATTGTGCCTGAAACAGCCACGTGAAAACGCTCGTATCAGGGACGCTGTCCGGATTCTTCGTCGCCCCCAGCGCGTGAATCCCGAAGCTGAACGTGGAGCGGCCCGACAGCCCGTACTCCGTCGTGCGATGGTTGTAATCCTGGCCAAACCGCAGCACCGTCACATCGCTTTCCCCATTTTGCGCCCCTGGCGAAAACGAGAACGGTTGACCTGCCAGAAACGTCTTGTTGTAGCGCCGCGCTCCCGTCACAAAGACGCCAACTTCGGTGTCGGGCGTCCGATACACCGGATGGCGAAGCGTGACGCCAAAACTCTCTGTCCGACTCTTGATGTCCAGATCGGTGAACGGCGTCTGCACCACCAGCGAATCACTGTTAGTGAAGTTGAATTCCAGCGTCGTATCCCGCGCCGTGATCGGCACCGTGTAGTCGATGCTCACATCATGCGTCCCCGCCCACTTGAGGTTCTCCAGCCCACCCTCGTTCAGACCATAGCGAACCGCGAGCGTATCGCTCACGCCGGTCAGGTTGGAATCCGACGCCAGCAAACTGAATCGTTCCGCTCCAACGCTGGGCGAGCGTTTGTTGTCGAATTCCAGCGCGACCTGGTAAGGCCAGTTCTCGTTGATGGAAGTATCCAGCGACGCCTGTCCAGGCTCGTTTCCCGGCTTCAACTCCGCGTTGATCGACCGCAGGTTTGGATTGAGCCGCAGGATCTCCAGATTGTTTTTGAGCTGATTGATGTTGAGCGGCTCTTTCGGGTCCGGCCAGATCCGGTCGGCCACATAGCTGCGACGAAATCGCTGATTTCCCTTCAGATCGATGGCGTTGAGCTTTCCCTCCACAATCTCGAACCGAATCACCCCATCGTCCGCCGATTGGTCCGGAATAATCGCCCCGCTGTTGATGTAGCCGGAATTGACGTACGCCATGGTGATCCGCTGGCGTGCCTCCTCCAGGTCTTCCATGCTCAGATCATGCTTGGCAAGGATGTCTTTGACCGCATCGCTGAGTTGCGCATCCGACAGCTTGGTATTTCCGGAATAACGGAACGCCTTGATGTGAACCTTCCCCTCCGTCGGCAAAGCCGTCGACTGAGTCGTGGCCGGGCCGGCGGCAAGCGCAGAAACCGGGAACGCGCCGACCAGGATGGCGCACCAGGCAACGATCAGGTGAAAGGAGTGGCGCTGTGATGGGCGGCGGAGATCCATTTCGATTTGAATTCCAAATGCGGCTTAGGGAGCGCGGAATGGTAATGTGCTATGATCGGCGTGGCAAACCAACCAGATCGAACAATGGCATTTCACGCGGGCCAGGCATGACAGTCTCTGATTCATCAGATTTTAAGATCGAACAGTTCGGCCTCGCGATCCTGCTTGCCATCCTTCTGCTTGCTCCGGCCAAGCTGCATGCCGCGGAATCGCGTCAACAGATGGACGCCGGCGCGCGCGACTACCAAACGGGTTCCTATGGCAAGGCGATCGCGGCTTGGGAAGAGGCGCGCAAGACTTACGCGACCGCCAATAACGCAAATGGTCAGATCGATGCCGCCATTAACATTGCCTCCGCCTATCAGATGCTCGGGCGCTACGATCTGTCTGTCGATCTGCTCGATCAAACCCTCCCGCTGACATCGAAGGACGCCTCTCGCAAAGCCGCCGTGCTGAATTGCATCGGGAGCGCCGTCACGATGGACCCGGAAGTCGACTCGGCCCTGGCGCTCTTACATCACAATCATCACCACGCCGCCACGCGATCCACAACCACCGGCCACGACGCGCTCCAGATCCTGAACGACGCGCTCGCCCTCGCAACACAAGCCCGCGACGATCATCTCCGGGCCTCGATCCTCAACAATCTCGGCAACCTCTACCTCACGCGCGGCAGCTCTTCGGAATCCGGAAAGCGGAACTACCAGGAGGCGACGCGCTGCTATCGCGAGTGCGTCGACGCCCTGGGCGACCATGACGGCGTCCTCGCCGCCAAAGCACACGCCAACGCCGCCGTAGCCGCGTCGCGTGGCGCAACCGAAGCACGTGCCGCCGCGACAACCCGCGCCAGCGAAATCGCCGAAGCAATCCGCGACCACAGCGACGGCCGTCGACTGCGTGCCGAAAAAGCCCAGGCGGCGAACGAACAATTATCCGCTGACTCGGCCGCGACCGCGCAGGGCGAAAACAAGCTCGCCACCGATCTGGCCCTCGCTCTTCCGATTTCCGTGGACAAGTCATTTGTGCTCATCACGACGGGTCAAACCGACGAAGACCTCGCGGCGCTCGCGCCGGAAGCCGATCGCCCCATCTCCTATGCTCGTGCTCAAAAGGCATATCAGACAGCCGCGACAACCGCCGACGCGATGGGCGATGTCTCCTCGTCCTCCTACGCCTACGGCTTCGAGGGCCACATCAGCGAGCTGCGCCGCGATTTCGACACGGCGTTGCAGCTCACCCGACGGGCCATGTTGCAGGCGCAGAAGATGCGATCGAATGAGATCATGTATCGCTGGGAGTGGCAGACCGGCCGGATTCTCAACGCACAGGGAAACAAGCCGGACGCAATTCTCGCGTACAAGCGCGCAAAAGAACTTTTGCAAAATGTTCGCAACGACATAGCGCTGGCCCACGGCAACCAGCGCAACAGCGGATCGTTCCGCCATAGTGTCGGCCCGCTCTACTTCGAGCTCGCGGATCTATTGCTGGAAACCAGCGGCGATCACAACGCGGGCGAGGAGCGCCTCGCGGCCGCCCTCCGCGAAGCACGCGAAACGGTCGAGCTTCTAAAGGGCGCTGAACTGGAAGACTTCTTCAAAGACAATTGCGTCAACATCATCCGCCAGCAGAAGCAGCGCAGCGTCGACCAGTTCACGCAGAACAAGACGGCCGTCATCTACATCATCCCGCTGAAGGATCGAACCGAGCTCCTCGTCACATTACCCGGCGCGCGGCTTCGCAGGATTGTCGTCCCCCACGGCGAGGCTGAAGTCTCCAAGGTCGTGCTGACCTATCGGAAGAAACTGACGTACTTCGCGGACGATGAATACCTGGTCAGTGCGCGGCTCCTCTACGACTGGCTCATCCGCCCATTGGAACCAACCCTCACCGAAGCCGGCATCGAAACACTCGCCTTCGTGCCGGACGGATCACTTCGAAGCGTGCCGATGGCGGCGCTGGACGATGGCGAAAAACATCTGATCGAGAAGTACGGAATCGCCGTCACGCCCGGCCTCGACCTGATGGAATCCGGCGGCGTAGATCGCTCTGCACAGGGCCGGCTTCTCCTGAGCGGCCTGTCCGTAGGCCGCCGCAATTTCCCGGCCCTCTACAACGTGCCCATCGAACTGGAACACGTCCGCCAGGCCTTCGGCGGCGGCACCACGCTCCTCGATGATAAATTTGTTCCGCTCAACATCCGTTCGGAACTGAACACCAACCCGTCCGTGGTGCACATTGCATCCCACGGCCACTTCGGCGGCACCAAGGACGACACCTATCTCCTCACCTTCGGCGACAACCTCACCCTCGACGACGTCGAAAAGCTCATTCGGCCGTTGCAGTTCAACGGCAAGCCCGTCGAGTTGCTAACACTCAGCGCCTGCCAGACCGCCGAAGGCGATGACCGCGCCGCGCTCGGCTTGGCTGGCATCGCCGTGAAGGCCGGGGCGCGCAGCGCGCTCGCAACTCTCTGGTGCGTCAACGATCGTGCAACATCGGAGATCATCACGCGTTTCTATCAGGAACTGCACGATCATCCGGAGATCAACAAGGCCCAGGCGCTTCGACGTGCGCAGGTCGCCATGATCAACCACCCCAATCCCGCATTTCATCACCCCTTCCTCTGGGCGCCGTATCTGATCATCGGGAACTGGCAGTGAAGGGAGAAGCGTAACACCGTGACACGGGCCTGGAAGCGATACTGGAGGCCTCTGGCTGTGTGCCTCACCCTCGGAACGGCCGTGT
>JBBRHH010000028.1:0-21974 GCA_038222915.1 Tepidisphaerales bacterium | reverse complement strand
TGCCAATCGACGCGACCGCCCCGTGCGGCAGGTTTTGCAATCCCGGGATGCCCTGGAGAATCTGCATAGGCGGCCGAATTACTTCCTGGCAGGCGCTGTCGCCGGATGCGTGGTCGGAGGAAGCGTGCCCGCGAGCTTGCGGGCGTCGATCGCGCCGTTCACTTCCTTGATATTGGCGAACGTCCCGGCCTCGGTGTCCTTCGCAGTCGCCTCCAGCGCCTCGGCGTAGTTGCTCATCCCGCGCACCGCCTCCTTGGCGGCATCTTCACCCACCGGCGGCAGCATCGGAGCAACGGCCACCTTCCACGCCCCGTTCGACTTGATCAGCTTCATGTCGACCGACTGGCCCGGCGCATCGGTCATCGTCACGGTCGCGTTGTCGCCGTCGACCGTCTCTACGGCCTTGTCCACCTTGGCGATGTCTTCGTCGCTGGGCTGCTGCATGGAAAGTTTGCCAGCAGCCTCCGCCCCGAATTTGGCTTCAATCACCTTCCGCAATTGCCCGGCCGCGATCGCCGTCCGCTGCATGACGGCCACCAGTTGCTCTTCGGTGGGGCTGGCGGTGTAGAGCACTTCCTTGAGCTGTTTGGGATCGGCGTTCTTGATCGCCATCGCATAAAGTTTCAATGCCCCGCGCGGCGTGGACTGATCGGCCTTGACCGGCGCCACCGCCGCCGGCGGGTCGGCAAGCAGCAGGTTGGCGAGGATCAGGAGGAATACAATGGGTGTATGTTTCATGGCGTGATTCCTTTGCTGATATTTTACTTTCCGGCGCTCCAGCCGCCATCAATGATGAGTGCCGAGCCGGTGACAAACGCGGATTCATCGGCCGCCAGATAGAGCGCCGCCGCCGCGATTTCCTCCGGCCTCGCCATCCGCTTCAAGGCCTGCGTCGACGCCATCTCCTCATACGCCTTTTTGGGGTCCGGGTATTCGGCAATGCGTGCCTGCACAAACGGCGTCTCAACCCGGCCGGGGCAGATGCAGTTGCAGCGGACTTTGGATTCGGCGTGGTCCAGCGCAATGCACTTGGTCAGCCCCACAATGGCGAACTTGGTCGCACAATACGCAATGCGGTCGCGCACGGCAACGACGCCGCCGATCGACGCGAGGTTCACAATCGACCCGGCCTTCCGCGCCATCATTCCCGGCAGGAAAAGCTTGCTCATCTGGAACGCCCCCTTGACGTTAACGGCGTAAAGGCGATCCAGATCCTCGGTCGTCGTGGTCAGCAGCGTGCCGACATGGCCGATGCCGGCGTTGTTCACGAGCACATCGCAAACGCCCTTCGCCAGCACATGCTCCGCCACCTCTGCACAGGAGTCATTGCTGCTGACATCCCCCCGCAGAAAGTCGGCCCGCCCGCCGCGCGCGCGAATGGCTTCGACCACGCCCAGTCCAGTGTCGTCGCGATCCACCACGTACACCTGCGCCTGCGCGGCGGCGAAGCAATGAGCAATCGCAGCCCCAATCCCGGAGCCCGCGCCGGTGACGACGGCCACTTTGTGGGCGAGGCTGAACATCAGCCGCGCTCCACCGTGTCGGCCTCTTCCGGGCCGTCCTGGTCGCGCGCGTCGCCGGCGGGATAGTCGGCCACATAGCTGAAGGTGGTGCGGACGCAGTCGACGTATTCCAGCCCCTCGACCTCCTTGACGCGCCAGCTTTCGATGGTGCCTTCGACGACGCCGTCGCTGGCGTTGACTTCGGCGATATCCAGGCCCTTGTCCTTCAGGATCAGGATGATCTCATCAATCCTTTCCGGAACAAATTTCTCGTCGAGCACAACAGTGACGGTGGAAATCAGGGCGTCGCGATGATTCATGAACCAACCTCCGGTAAGGCCACAAGCGGCGCGGGGCAGTGGTATGATATGCTGGTGCCATGCTTGCTCAAACCCCCCGTTCAAACCCTATGTGGAGCCCATTGACCCATGTTTGATGAAGATGTCAGCCCCGCGGTTGATCCCGGCGATCCGGAATTGCTCGCCCCCACGGCCGCGCCCATCGCTTGGTCGCAGGAGCAGATGCTGCGCCTGGAGAACGAATGGCGAAGGCTGCAGCGCAGCTTTGCGTATCACAGCGCGGTGCGCGTCCAGCCGCTGCACGGCGATCCGCCCGACGAATATCAGATCGACTTTCAGGTGCGGACGCTGATCGTCGATGAATCCGGAGCGCTCGCGTACACCGAAACCTGCCCGGTACATATCTGGCTGCCGCCGGGCTTTCCGTTTCATGCGCCGCTGGTGCGTCCCATGATCGGCGTGTTTCATCCCAATGTGACGATGGACGCGATCTACCTTTCGCAGCCGTGGACGACCACGACGACGCTGGCGGACTTGGTCCCGCGCATTGGCGACGTGCTGACCTTCCGCACCTACGACCCGGCCGCTCCCTGGAACCAGGCGGCCCTCGACTACATCGAGCAGAACCCGCAGGTCGTGCCCACCGACGTCTCCAAGGAACTGGGCACCAACGCCGGCGGCGATCCGCTCGAACGCATCTGCCGTCACGGAACGCCACTGATCGGAAAGGTGCGGGCGCAGTTGGATCAGGTGTGCGATGCCCTCATCACTGGCGAAGCGCCCGACGAAGCGCAGGTGGTCGAATTCTCCAAGCGGACGCGCATGACGCTGGGCCTGTTTCTGGAGGACGACGTCCCGGATAGCCTGCGCGCCCCGGCCAGCGAGTTGGATGATTTCGCGCTGGAACTGGGTATGTCGCCGGTGCGGTTCGCCGAGATCCGCGCCCAGCGCCACGCAGGAAAAGCGGCCGCCCAGGGTGCCCATGCGCTATACGAATCCCGCGAGATGCTCGCAAACGCGACGCGGGCGTTGGACAAGCTGGTCAAGCTAGAGGAGATCCCGGAGGCCCAGCAGTTGCTGAAGGTCATTCCTGAGCCGGGAACGCTGCAACATCACGAAGGCGCCGTAACCACCTTGCTCGTACAAGCCCGCCAGCTTGCCGCGGATCTCGAAGAGGGCCTCGTCCCGCTCGACTCGCTTTCCCTGGTTCAAGTGCTCGCCGGCGGCCTGCTCGGCGCGCGGCTGGAGACGGAGGCGGCCAAATCGCTGAAGATCGCCGAAGACGGCCGGGAAAAGGCCATCGCGGAACTGGGCCGGGTCAAGCCCATGTTCGCCCGGGCGCAGGAGCGGCTGGAGGGATTGAAACGCATCTCCGGCTGGCGCGAATACGCCGATCTGGTGGCTCGGGGACAGGACGTCGTCCGCAAGGCGCGTCACTGGGGATCGGCCGGCCTGGAAGCCTACTTCGTAAAAAACGAGGACGGCCAATTCGGGCCCTTCTCGCTGGAGATGCCGCTCACCCTCGGCGCTCACATGATCGCCGTGCGCAACCCCTCGGGCGGCGTTATCGAAGTCATCGACGCCCTCAGCGGTGACCTGCGCGGCCAGAGCGACACCGGCGTCGCCATCATCCCGCTCCCCGATCCGGAAACCGGAAAGGCCTACAACACCGGCGTGCAGCTCACCGCGCGATGCGACGAACTTTCGGTGCAGCTTGCCTACCTGGTTGCACAGACACACGAAGCGCTCCCCGCCCTCGAAGGACGCGTCGAGGCCGGCGAGTGCTGGCTGACCTGGTTCGCCGAAGCCCTCACCTCCCCTAACGCACAGCAGACTTTGCGCAAAGCGCAACAGGGATACGAACAGACGTGGAAGACAATTTGCGCGGAATTGGAATCGCTCGCTCCCTTCAAGCAGCGGGTCGCCACCTATTACCTCCTGGAGCGTGGGCTTCAGAGCGCAGCCAAGCTGAATGGCCGATTGTCAGAACTCAACACCGCGCTGTCGGCGTCCATCGCACGGATCACGTCGATCGTCTCCGCCAGCTCGACCAACGTCGACACCGGCCAATTGCAGGTCCCCGCGAAATTCGCGAAGGAATACCCCGATCACCTGATGCGCCGCGACCGCTGCCGCAAGGAGGTCCCGCGCATCCAGCGACGCATCGACCGCGTCGTGGCCGACATCAAACGCCGCACCGAATCCCCCGAACTCGTGGGATTGGCGGGCCTGCCCGAACTCAACACCCTCTCCCCGTTGCCCGAGGAGCTTCTGGCGATCGTACCGGCCATGGGATGGGAAAATCTCCGCGCCACTCTAGACGACCTCCAGCAGCAACTCGGAACCGAGCTGCCCTTGGCAAATGAGTCCGGCGTCGGTCAGGCGGTGCAGGCTGTGCCGCCGCTACCCAAGCCGGCGGACGTGCCGGCAACCGTCTTGCAGATTTCGGAAGACGAGGAGTAATCAGCAACACATCGCGGCCTGCCCAAGTAATGCGGATGAGCGGAACTATCACTCACTTCCGGGGGCGGAAAGGTAGGCCGGGCGATGCGCGCTGCAATTCATTTCTCCTGGATCGCGTTGTTGATGATGGCCGGACAGACACTGCGGGCGGCTGAGAAAGAGCCGCCGGAAAAGCAGTATCTGGATCCAATCAACGTCGAAGTTCCCAGCATCTCCACCGACAAATCCGTCAAGTACGATTACGACATCGTCTACGTGCGCGGAAAGCGGGCAGGAGATACGAATCACCAGGAATTCTTTACCGAGATCGCCCGGCCAGTCTACATGAAGCCCGGCGCGGATCTGATGTTACTGCATCCCGACGGAACCGAAGACGTCCTGGTGGCGGCAGGAGAAAAGGGGGGCGTGGGCGACCCCTTTGTTTCGTTCGACGGTGAATGGATCTACTACACGCTCTTCCACGATCTGTCCCACGGCGGGCAGTTCGAGATTCCCCCCGGTGGCGCCGACATCTACAAGATCAATGTGAAGTCGCGAAAAATTATTCAACTCACGCGGCAGCACTTCACGCCAAACACCGGCGCGGCCCCCTCATGGGCCGCGGATTTTCGCAAGCCCGAAAAAGGACGCGAAAACAAGGACAACTACTTCGGCTATGGCGTCTACAACACCGGCCCGTGCCCTCTGCCAGGCGGACGCATTGTCTTTACATCCAACCGAAACGGCCTGCGCCCGCCCAAGCATCCCGGACCCTGTCTGCAGTTGTTCGTCATGGATGATGTCACCGATGAGGCCAGCGCCGAGCGCAATATCCAGCAGATCGGCTATCTGAATCTCGGGATGGCCCTGCATCCGGTGGTGCTGACCGATGGACGCATCATGTTCAGTTCCCTGGAAGCACAGGGCCTGCGAACCGGCATCGAGTGGGGACTGTGGAGCATCCATCCCGATGGAACCGCATGGCGGCCGATGATCTCCGCGTTCAATCCGGGCGGCGGCGCGCCCAACGCCTTTCACTTTCAATCGCAGTTGTCGAACGGCAGCGTGGTGGCCGAGGATTATTACAACCAGAACAACAGCGGATTTGGAACCTATTTCAAGTTCCCGCTGTTCGCCGAGGATGCCGAGGGATATGCAATGGGCCCGGCCTACTCGCGCGATCCGCGCAACCCTCCCCTGCGGATCGGGCGTAATGACAACGGCCGGCCGAAGTTTGTCCACCTGGCCTTCAGCCCACCGGGCATCGAAAGCTTGACGCAGTTTGCGACCCCGGATGATGGGCCGGCCGATCGGTCGATTCGCGGTGACAAAACTTCCGCCGGCGTCGGCAAATTCAGCCACCCCTCAGGGGCGCCCGACAACAACCTGCTCACCACCTATTCACCCGGCCCCGCGAATCATCAGTACACCTACAACCCGCAGATCGACGGCGGCATCTACCTCATCAAAGGCGGCAAACCAATCGATGAGCCGGCGCAGATGCTGCTCATCAAGAACGACCCGAACTACAACGAGCAGTGGCCGCGTGCCGTCGTCTCTTACAAGCGGATCTACGGCATCAACGAGCCGGCGAAACTGCCGGAACTGGCGAACGACGGAAAACTGTCGAAAGATCTGCCAGAGGGCACTCCATTTGGACTGGTCGGAACGTCGAGCTTTTACAAGCGCGAGAGCTTCCCGCGCGGAGCCGTGCCCAAAGGGAGCGTCACCAGCCGATGGATGGGCGATGCCAACGATCACAGTGTGCGCAGCGGCTACCACGGCCTGGACCTCTTCAACGCGCCCGATGAGTCAACGCTGAATTGGAAGAATCAGGGGGCCGACGCAGGCCTCTACGAGAACGATGACATCCACGCCGTTCGCATCCTCGCCATGGAGCCGCTGACCGACCGCAATCGCGGCCCCAAAGGCGGCAAACTGTTCTACAACCACGCCAAAGAGCGCCTGCGGATTCTGGGAGAGATCCCGGTTCGCAAGTTTGAGAATGGAAAACAGCCCATCGATCCGGATGGGAATCCGGATACCAGTTTCCTTGCGAAGATCCCCGCCGACACGGTTTTCACCTTCCAGACGCTGGATAAGGATGGAATGGTTTTGAACATGGCGCAGACCTGGCATCAGGTCAGGCCGGGCGAGGTGCGGGCCAACTGCGGCGGGTGTCACGCCCATAGCCAGGAGCCAACGCCCTTCGAGAAGACGGGGGCAGCGAAGAAGGACTACAAGGTTTTCGACCTGACCAAAACAACGCCGTTGCTGACAGCGAAGGCGAACGATGAATCGCATCGCAAGTTTGATGAGCAGGATCAGACGGGCTTGAAGTTTGCCGCGTCGGTCCGCCACGTCGAATATTTCCGCGACATCCGCCCGATGCTGAACCGATCCTGCACCGCCTGCCATACCGCAAAGTGGGAAAAAGAAATGGGCATGCTGGTCTTGGACGATGATACGCGCGTCCAGGTCGGCGAAATCGGCAAGTTGCCGGTAGCCTACGCGCGCCTCGCCGCCGACCAGAAGGCGAAGTGGGGATACAAGCCCGTGATGCGCGAACCGCGCTGGGCCGACCCAAACGCTTCGCGCTATGTGCGGATGTTCCAGGCACGGCGCAGCATGTTGGTTTGGAAGATCATGGGAAAACGGTGCGACGGCTTCACCAACGACGATCTGCCGACCGAGACCGTGCCCGGTGACGAAAACACGTTGATGTGGCGCGGGCAGCCGATTCCGCCAACCAGTGAGAATCGGGAGCGAGCCGACATCGACTACACCGGCGTCGCCATGCCGCCGCCAGATGCGGTGGCCGGCAATTATGTCGCGCCCGATGGATCGAAGATCAAGGTGGAAGCGCTCAGCGACGAAGATCGTCGGACCATGGTGCGCTGGATAGACCTGGGTTGCCCCATCGATTTTGACGTTGATGCCGATCATCCCGAAATCCGGGGTTACGGATGGATGGGAGACGACAATCGGCCAACGCTGACGGTCACCTATCCACGCGCCGGCATGAATGATTCGCTCAGCCGGATTCTTGTGGGCATGTGCGACTATGACACTGGCATTGACGAGAAGAGCCTTTCGGTCATCGCCGATATTCCACTAGGCTCCAACGCGGCCGGCGCTGAGCTTGCCGGATTGTTCACCAACGTTGGGCAGGGAATTTTCGAGCTGAAGTTGCCAGCGCCAATTTCTTCAGTGAAAGGTGCAAATCTGGTCGTTTCAGTCAAGGACAAGGCCGGCAACACCGCCAAGGTCGAACGGTGGTTTGCGGTGAAATAGTGAGCAACTGCCGGCACGTTACTCCCACTGTATGTCATCAATATAGAACGCAACCGGTCCGCCCTGTCCGGCGAGTGACCAGCCGAAACCGGTTTTGATTCGGCTCAGGTCCTTGCCCGTTACATCGATCGTGAACTGCTGCCACTGGTTGGTAAGGGTCGATTCGAGAAGACCGGTGGCGGAGTCAGGATATTTCTTGTCCTTGCCAAGAATGCCGAATTTGAACGCAACCTTTTCGCCGCCCTTTTCGCCTTTGGCCCAGAAAGTGACTTTCTTCGCGCCGGTGAGATTCAGGCCGCCCGCGCGGTCGCCCCAGTCGTTAACCGGGTTCTGCCAGATGACGCCGCCCCAGTTGTCGGCCGCGGAAAACTCTACCTTGATGCACGTTTTCCCAGTGTGCGGGTTAACTGCGCATTTCTCGTCAACAGCTATGGCATCAGTCTTTCCCATCCAACCGGCCGGGGCGTAGGGCGGATCCTTCAGGTCATCGCCATAGACCACGAGCGGCAGCTTGGCGACTCGCGCTTTCACGATGCTCGCCGGGCCCTTCACCTGGATTGGCACGTTGGCAACGGCGCTCGCATTGTGCGCGTTGGTCGCGTACACGAACAGGCGATAGATGCCGCCGTCAGCGGGGAGTTTCAGGTCTGCGCCATCCAGGCCTGACTTGGTGATGGCTTCTGGAAACGTGGGCGGCGCATCCTCCTTGTCGCCGCCGGTGTTGTAGTTCTCGACCTCACGCGACAGCACCCATTTCACCTTCAGGGCGTCCTTCTGTGGATCGCTGGCCTTCAGATCGACATGAACGGTTTGGCCTAGATCGACCTGATCGGGCCCGGCAATCTTCAGGCTTTCAACCTGCGGGCAACGGATGGCCGGCGCCTTGCCAGTCCACATCTCAGTCATGACGTCGACTGCTTCGAGCTTCGTGCCGTCGGGCAGAACCATGCCGTACCAGGTGGCTGTCGCTTCCTGCTTGCTGCCCCACGAGAAGGCATAGGAGCCGAGGCACAACCCAGGCTGCGAGGCGATGCCCTTCTGATACCCGTTGCGATAAAAGTTCCCCTTTTCCGTGCTGCTGGGTTCTGCCACTGCGCCAAAGGAGTTCTTCTGAATCTCCCATGTGCCCGGCGGGCCGAATTCCGTGATGATATATGGCTTGGTGCCGCCGGCCTCCTTATACCGCGACGGTATGCTCGCGACGCCCGCGTACGAGTTGATGCCGACAATGTCGATGTCGGGGCAGAGGCGGTGCATGTTCTTCACCCGCTCCCCCCCAATCTCCGCCACAACCGTCATGGTCGGATGATTCGGATCGACCTTCCTGGCCATCGCGGCAATGTTGTTGATCGCGCTCCAGATCGCCGCATTGTCGCCTTTTTCGTACCCCTCCATCTCATTGCCAATTGCCCACAGAAGCACAGCCGGGTGATCTTTGTATTTCAGGATCGCCTGTCTTGCCTTCTCATACTGTTCCGCAACCTGGTTCGAGTTGTTGTAATTGAACCCATGGCGTTCATGACCAAGCCAGATGCCCACCGTCACGCTAAGGCCAAGCTTCTGGGCTTCATCAAGCTTGTCGCCGATGTCTTCCGCGCCCCAGGTGCGAAACGAATTCGCCCCGGACTCCAGGGCAAGCTTCTTGGACGCATCACCGCCGACGCCCTTGATAAAGTAAGGCTGGCCGTCGCGGGTCAATTGCCATTTGCCCTCGACATTTTTCAGCTCGACGCGCACCGGCCCTTCCGCGCCCCGCGAATTCAGCGCGGTCAGCGCAACCAGCAGTGTGGCGACGACGGTCGATATCACTCGTTTCATTTGGCTCTCCGTGATGCGGCTCTTGGCCGCGACGTTGATGCGTGCACTTCAAAACGCGTTGGAAGAACGCGCCGGATCGGCTCATCCTTCTCCCCCTGGTCCAGCATGATTCGCATCGCTTCGCACGCTTCGCGTGCAATCTCGGCGGCGTCCTGGCAGACCGAGGTCATCGCCGGCCGCACGAGGTGGCGGAACTGTGAATCGTCAAAGCCCACAATCGAAAGGTCGCCCGGCACGCTCAGGCCAAGTTGCTGCGCCTCGTTGATGGCGCCGGCAGCGGCGGCAGGGTCGGTCATATACAGCGCGGTGGGACGCGCGCTGTTGCTGTGTAACCGGCGGATGAGTTGCCCGCCGCCCTCCAGGTTGGCGGGAGCTCGGAATAGGAGCCGCTCATCCGCCGCAATATTGTGCGCCGCCAAAGCGTCGTGATAGCCGGCGATGCGGTCGGCGTGGTCTGTGTCATCCACTACATTGACGCAAATGCCGATGCGCTGATGGCCAAGTTCGATCAGATGCTCGATCGCCTCCTGGCTGGACGTGCGCGAGTCGGAAGAGATGAAACTGACGTTGGGTTGCTCGAAACGGTCGCCGATGACGATGGCGCAGAACCCTTCGTCGGCCACTTCCTCACAAAGATTCCGGGTCGGGGCGGTGGTGCGCAGCAGTGCGCCCCGGACTCCCTTGCGGATAAACATCTGCGAGAACGACTCGTGCGCAAGACGCGAGCGGGCGGCGTCCAGGATCATGAGATCAAAGCCCAGCTCGTGCATCCGTTCGCCGATGCCCGCGAGCAAGGCAGAGTCAAACGGGGAGGCGAGAGAGGATTCGCCGGTGTAGGCGAGGGCGATGTTGGTAGTCGAGCGCAGGGCGACCCGCGGAACATAACGCGACCGGTTCACCACCGCCATCACCTTCCTGCGAACCTCAGGCGCAACCGCTGGATGGTTATTGACAGCGCGGGAGACAGTCGCCGGCGAGATGCCCAGCTTCCGCGCGATTTCGCGCACGGAGCTCATGAGCAACACTCCAGATACAGTTTATGAAACTGTTTCATAAAAATGAGAATAACCGCCGCTGGGGAGGGTGTCAACCAATGCGAGATTTGGGTGATTCAACGCAAACGCAGCACGCGGTCGAAAGACGCGAGGATGGACCTTGGGGATCCGTCAGGCAGAGCCTGGTCACCTTCGCGTGTCCACCGTTAGTGGGGAAGCTCAATTTCCACCAACTCACTCCTCCTCCCCCTCCCGTCCCTTAAACTTCAACTGCCCAACCACACACCCGTCGACCCCCACATCATCCCGTACCCCAAGAAAAACCGGCTGATACAAGCTCCCCCCGGGAAAGGCATAGAGGTATCGAATCTCCACAATCTCCCCCACCTCCGGTACGCGCGTCCGCGGCGCGATCGTCACATTCCCCACCTCCACCCGCTTCGTCCCATCCACCAGCTCCAGCCTCACACTTCGCTTGCTCCCATTGCTCGCGGCCACGATGCACGAAGCGCTGGCCGTAAACTTGAACTTCAACTGATTCCCACCACTGTTGGGCCGGCCCGCGACAGACGGCGCAGTCAGCCGCTTAAAAACAATCCCCTCGCGCTTCTGCTGCCGCAACTGCTCCAGCATCGACGTCTTTTCCTTCGTGTTCATCGCCGTCGCAACCGGACGTATCGCCCGCGTTCCGGCCTTCAGCATCGCATAAAGCGACGTAAGCCGATCACCGTAAGCGCTCTTGCGAAGATCCGTGGCCGCCTCCTCCAGCAAATCAAAACAGTAAAACACATCGCCGATACACTCCCCGTCGATCAGCCATTGCTCACCGCCCGTCGCCAGCCCCATCGCCTCCACGGGCGCAGGCAGCGCAATCATCAATCCATTGCGGTTAATCCCCGTGATCGCACCGTCGCTCTTGCGGATCAGCACCCGCCGCCCATCAAACTTCTCCTGCGCACACCATGCATCGTCGCTCAGCAGCTTCTGGGCCTCCTCGCCATCAATGGCATTAAGCAACTGCGGAACAATTCCAGTAGCGCGATCCGCGTTCGCAGTGCTCTGATACCGCGTCCCGCCCTCCCCGGGCGTATACCCCTTGGAAGTCTTCTCCAGCACCAGCTTGTCAAAAATCACCTTCGCCTTCGCATACTCCACCGGGCTGCTCGTCTTGCACCCATTTTGCAGCGTGCTCCCACGCCGGCCATACGAGAAGTTGACAAAAAACCCGCTGCCGCTCGCCTCAATGCTCGCCTGATAAACCTTGTCAGACGATCCATCTTTGTAATACAGCGTCACCCGGTCGAGTGGATTTGCAGTCTCAGGAGGCATGCGAAGTATGTCCTTTCTGCACGAGAGTTAACATGCCGCCGATCGATCGTCCACTCGCCGGGAGTTCGACTCCGATGCAGGGGCAACTGGAGACAGCGTTAAAGTGATCCAACATGTGATCCGTGCAGAGACGTCGGCGCCGCGGGCGGATGAAGCACGCCGCGAACGAGCTCCCACGCAAGCCGGCCAATCGCAAAAGATGCCGTCAGCGTCGCCGCCATTGCGATGGACAGGTAGAGGCCGCCGAGGATCGAGATGCTCATCGAGGAATGCCAGTGCCTCAACGACGCGGACAGTGCGAACGCCGTCAGCGGCACGCACATCACGACAGGAGCGATCCACGCGAAACGCTTGAGGTTCTTTCGCGTGCCCTCCGAGCCGAGTTGGGCCAGGTGAAGATAAAGCAGGCACGTCGCGGGGGCTTCGAAGAGAACGATGACCAACGCATTGGTTCGCGAGGCGGAGACCGCGTCGTTCCATGTCCGGCTCATCACAAAACCAATGGGTCCAGCCACGGCAACTGTCGCGGCCCAGCGGGCCGGCCCACGCCATCTCAAGCGCGGGCGCGCCGGTGTGTTGTTGTTCGCGGGAGTGTCTTTTGCTGTCACCAACCATACGCCCAGCAGGTTCATGAAGACTGGCGCAAGCAGCTGGCTCATGAGCGGCCAAAGGTACGAAGGGAGGCCATCAACGTCGCCATGCTCCGTGTGAAGTGCCGCCGCCGCTCGTGTGCTGACGACCTTGGGTCCCGGAAAGTTCAGGAACGGGACGTTGCCCGCGAGCCCGTTTCGCGAACTTTGGCGGAACGCCAGATCAAAACCGGATGATGTGCTCCATAGCAGCAAAACAAGTCCGACAATGACACAACACTGCGTGCGATGCGCGTCGATCGAGGCAGACGCCTGGCGAATCAGGCGCGGCGCCGAGGCGAGAGTTTCGCGAACGGATCCTTGAATGCCGGCAGCCGCGGCGACGAGCGCAAGTCGCCCAACGGCTGCCGTCGCGGCCACGCCTGCCGCCAGCGCGACACAGCCATAGAGAACCGCCGCCGCCCGCCACACGCCGCCCGGGGGATTGCTTGCTGCATGTGCCGTCAAAAGAAGTATTGCGCCGCCGACGATGACGATCGGAACCAACCATTGGCATGCATTGAAAGTCGGCGCGGAACGGCGCTCTTCAAATCGTTTGGCGAGCCGGTCCAGATAAAGATAGAGCAAAATATTGGCCGGAAGCTCGCAGAACACGACGACAATAAGATAGACGCTGAGCGAGACGGTGCTTCCGGGCGCTATATACACGTCCGGCTGGGAGAGGAGCAGCCCAAGTGCGCCGCCGCCGGTGATCACCGCCGTATATCGCGTCGCCGCCCGGAGGCTAAACCCATTCTCCAGGCTGCCGTCCATGGCGCGCCGTTCAGTGATCAGCCAGACGCCGACAACGCTGCCCATCGCCCAGAGAATCCCCGAAACGCCCCACGGGCCCGGCTGCCCACCGATATTGCGCTGCACCATCGACGATGCGTGAACTTTCGGCCCTGGAAAGTTGATCGTCCCAACCGAGTATTGGTACGCGGGAGTGATGAGCGCCACCTGCAGCGCACCCACCGACGAAATCAACAGCATCCACAACCCCACGGCCACAATCCGAATCCACGCGAGCTGGCCGACAGTTCGATCCGGCACCCGGGAACCAGAAGCAAACGCCGGCGCAACCTCGCCACACTCCGGGCAGAGCGCATCCACCGGCAATCCCTCCCGGGGATAGCCGCAAACATCACAACAGATTCCAATTTGAGGATCGACGGACACGTCCATGTGTCAAAGTCCTGGTCAGGTGCGGCGGCATCTTAAGTCAGATCGCAAAAAAGACACCCAAAAATTCCAATAAATCCATTGACATACGCCCTCGGGATGATAGCATAATGTTAAGTATGTGAAATATCGGGTTGAAACGATCAGGAGGGATCCATGCGGCAAATCCTCGAAGCATCAGGCAAAGCCCGCCGCATCACGGTGGGAATGTACACCACGCCAAAAACACCATCGACCAACACCCCTGCTGCGCTCCGGCTTACCCTGCACTCCAAGGCTCTATTTTCAGGCCTAAAAACCCCCGTCGGTTTGGGGCGATTCGAGGGTCAAAACGGGGAGATTTTACGTCGGTTTGGGGCGATTCGAGGGAGGTTAGAGGGAGGATTTGATGCCGCTTTGGGGTCGGTTCTCAAGAGCCAGATGTGGCCTAAACCCCTGTCAATGCTCAACTCCCCAATTCGAGAGCGACCAAACACAAAATGCGCAGCGCACCAAACGCCAAAACCGACCCCGCTTCCAGCCCCCTCAAAACGCCATATACGCCTCCGCGTATTCTCCTCCGCGCCTCCCCGTCTCGGCGGTAAAGCTTTTCCTCCCAGCGAAATTCGCCATAATCTCCCACCCCCAATCCGTTGCCACGCCGCGCAGTGACGTCGTGGCTTCGAACGGGGCGCTATCATCCCTGGAAAGGCCTGTAAATATGATCCCGCTCGCCGACCGCATGAACCTCGTCTCCGACTCCATCACCCTTGCCGTCAGCGCCAAGGCCAACGCCATGAAAAAGGCCGGCGTCGATGTCGTTGGCTTCGGCGCGGGCGAACCTGATTTCGACACCCCCGCCTTCATCAAGGACGCCGCCAAGGCCGCCCTCGACAAAGGCCAGACCAAATACACCCCCACGCCCTGTTTCCCCGAACTCAAGGCCGCCATCGCCGAAAAATTCAACAAGGAAAACAACCTCCCCTACAAGCCAGAAAACATCACCACCGGCGCAGGCGGCAAACACTGCCTCTACATGGCCTTCATGGCCCTCATCAACCCAGGTGACGAAGTCCTCATCCCCTCTCCATACTGGGTCAGCTACCCCGAACAGGTAAAGCTCGCTGGCGGCGTCAACAAAGTCATTCGCGGCGAAGAAAAGAACGGCTTCAAAATCACCCCCGAGCAGCTCGAAGCCTCCATCGGCCCGCGCAGCAAAGTCCTCGTCCTCAACAGCCCATCCAACCCGGCCGGCCACGCCTACACCCCCGAAGAACTCAAAGCCCTCGCCGACGTCGTCGTCAAACACCCCAGCCTCGTCGTCTTCTCCGACGAAATCTACGAAAAGCTCATCTACGACGGCCTCAAGTTCGTCAGCTTCGCCACCCTCCACCCACAGCTCGTCGACCAAACCCTCACCTTCAATTGCCACTCCAAAAGCTTCGCCATGACCGGCTGGCGCATCGGCTACATCGGCGGCCCCAAGCCCGCCATCGACGCCATCAACAAGCTCCAGAGCCAGATGACCAGCCACATCACCAGCTTCACTCAAATCCCCGCCGCCCTCGCCCTCACCGATCCGCGCGGCCAGGAAAGTGTCGAAGCCATGCGCCAGCAATTCGAAAAGCGCGGCCGTCACATGTGGGAACGCCTAAGCGCCCTCCCCAAGGTCCACTGCGTCCGTCCCCAGGGCGCCTTCTATTGCTTCCCCAACGTCAGTGCCTGGTTTGGCACCAAAGCCAACGAAACAATGATCGCCGACGCGGTCAGTTTCTCCGCCGCGCTATTGGAACAAAGCCACGTCGCCGTGGTCCCCGGCAACGACAGCGGCTTCGAAACCCATGTCCGTCTCAGCTTCGCCACGAGCATGGAACAGATCGACAAAGGCCTCGACCGCATCGCCGAGTTCTTAAAGAAACTCAGTTAGCAGGGGGATGGGAATGAATGCCGCCGGCGCAAGTTCGCAAGCCCTACTTCGCAACACGCCGCCCTTTCCCCCGGCCTTTGCTCTTGGGCTCCCAGATCTTGTTCCGCTCCGCCTGCTCATCCCGCGGCACCGCCCCCTCAATTATTGGCGCGCCTTTGAGTTCCTGCAGCTTGTCGCGCAACTGCGCTGCCCGCTCAAACTCCAGGTTCCGCGCCGACTCCAGCATCTCCTCCTCAATCAGCCGGATCAGCTCTGTCCGATCCACCTCGTCCACATTCGCCTTGATCGCCTGCGAAACCGTCTTCCGCGCCTTCACTTCGCTCTCCAGCGAATTGCGAATCGCCTTCTGCACCGTCTGCGGCGTAATCCCGTGCGCTGTGTTGTATTCCACCTGGATCTTCCGTCGCCGGTCCGTCTCATCGATCGCCTTCTGCATGGCCGGCGTCGTCGAGTCCGCATACAAATACACCAGTGCATTCACATTCCGCGCCGCCCGCCCAATCATCTGGATGATCGAAGTCTCACTTCTCAAAAACCCGGCCTTGTCGGCATCCAGAATCGCCACCATCGAAACTTCCGGCAGATCCAACCCCTCCCGCAAAAGATTCACCCCCACCAGCACATCAAAATCCCCCTGCCGAAGCTCCTTCAAAATCTCCACCCGCTCCAAAGTCTGAATCTCGCTGTGCAAATACCGCCCCCGAATTCCCGCCTCCTGAATGTAAGCACTCAAGTCCTCCGCCAGCCGCTTGGTCAGCGTAGTCACCAGCACCCGCTCTCCCTTCTCCGCCCGCAACTTAATCTCCGACAAAAGATGCGGCACCTGCCCCTGGGCAGGCCGAATCACAATCTCCGGATCGATCAACCCCGTCGGCCGGATGATCTGCTCAACGATCTCCCCTCCCGTCATCTCCAACTCAAACTTCGAAGGCGTCGCCGAAACAAACACCACGCTCTTCCAGAGCTTCTCAAACTCCTCGTACTTCAAAGGCCGGTTGTCCAGCGCGCTGGGCAATCGGAACCCGTGCTCGACCAGCGTCAGCTTCCGCGCCCGGTCGCCGTTGTACATCGCCTTGATCTGCGGAATCGTCACATGCGACTCATCAATGATCAGCAGGTAATCGTCCGGAAAATAATCGATCAAAGTGTAAGGCCGCTCCCCAGGCTGCCGGCCATCCAGATGCCGGCTGTAGTTCTCAATCCCCGGACACATCCCCACTTCCAGCATCATCTCAATATCGTATTTCGTCCGAGCCAAAAGCCGCTGCGCCTCCAGCAACTTCCCCTCCCCGCGCAACTGCATCACCCGGTAATCCAGCTCCTCCCGAATCGAAGCAACGGCCCCATGCAGCCTGTCCTCCGGCATCACGTAATGCACGGCGGGATAAATAAAGATCTGCTGCTCCTCTTTCAGCAACTCACCCGTCAGCGGATTGAGCGCATGCAGCCCGGTGATCTCCTCCCCAAAAAACTCAATCCGATAAGCAAATTCCTCATAAGAAGGATGCAACTCGACAACATCGCCTCGCACCCGAAAAGTCCCGCGCTTAAAGTCAAAATCATTCCGCGCATACTGCAGGTCAATCAGCTTCCGCAACATCGCATCGCGATCGGTCTCCTCCCCCACGCGCAGCGGCAGCACACTCTTCTTGTAATCAACCGGCGACCCCAACCCAAAGATACAACTCACCGAAGCGACCAGCACCACATCGCGCCGGCTCACCAGGTTGCTCGTCGCCGCGAGGCGCAGCCGGTCCAGATCATCATTCCGGCTGGAGTCCTTCTCAATGTAGATGTCCCGCTGCGGGATATACGCTTCGGGCTGGTAGTAATCGTAATAGCTGACAAAGTACCCGACAGCATTGTTCGGCATCAGCTCTTTGAATTCCTCGTAAAGCTGAGCCGCCAAAGTCTTGTTATGACTCACCACCAGCGTCGGCCGCTTCACCGCCGCAATGGTGTTGGCCATGGTAAAAGTCTTCCCCGACCCGGTAACCCCCAACAAAGTCTGAAAAGGCCGCCCCTCATCAATCCCCCGCGCAAGCTTCTCAATAGCCTGAGGCTGATCCCCTTGCGGCTTAAACGGACTGACAATTTCAAAATCCGGCATGAATCACTCGCTCCCAAAGATTTCTTGAAACACAGAACAGATTGGTCTGGTTCGTCTTCAATGATATACTTCGAAAGTGAGGCTGGCACATGAGCGCGATCCCATCAACCCCCATCTCCGCTGGTGTTCGCTTTACGCCGGAAGATCTCCTGCGTGTGCCGGACAATGTCAGCTATGAACTGGTGGATGGCAATCTTGTGGAGCGAAACATGGGAATGGAATCGAGTAAGATCGCCCTGCAGATCGCAATCCTCATCGGCATCTACCTGGAAAAGACGAAACTTGGCCTACTCTTCGGCGCTGACGCCAGCTACCGCTGCTTCCCCGATGCACCCGACAAGGTGCGCAAGCCGGACGTCAGCTTTATCAAGTCGGGGCGACTGCCCAACGACGCGCCACCCAAAGGCCACTGCACAATTCCGCCCGACCTCGCCGTTGAAGTCGTCTCCCCCGGCGACCTTGCCTACGAAGTGGACGAAAAAGTGGCCGAGTACATGAAGGTCGGCATCCCGCTGGTGTGGGTCGTCAATCCACAAACTCGCGCCGTCCGAGTTCATCGGCCTCGCTCTTCTCCGCTTGGCAGCGTGTCTGAACTATCCGACAGCGATGTCATCAGCGGCGAAGAGATTCTGACCGACTTCTCCTGCGCCGTCTCCAAATTCTTTGCTTGAACAATCACGGTTTCGGCTCCGCCGGAAAAACCAGATACTCCCTCATCGCCTCGGCCGTCGCTTCCCCAATCCCGGCCACACCAGTCTCATCATTCCCATCCTTCACATGCTGGAGATCTTCCATACTCCGAAACACCACCATGCCCGGAGTAGCTTGCACGGCCTCTTCGCGATACGCCACAATCGCCTTCGCCCGCTTCTCCCCAACACCGGGAATAATCGCCAGCGCCGCCCAGGTCGCGGTATTCGGATCCAATCGATTCTGAAGTTCCCCGGCCCGCCTCCCATCGCCTTGTCGCGGATCAGGCACGTATTCGCGATGTCTCCAATATTGCCACCCCAGCGCCCCGCACAGCACGATCATTCCCACGGCCAGCACCTGTCGTTGCTTCGCGGTCCAGATCATCCCGTCCCTCCATCCCTATTTCTTCCACTGCGAAAACTTCTCCCGCAACTGCTGCAACCGCTCGAAGGCCGGTTTGGGTTGGAACATGTCCGTCACCAACCCGCCGCCCGGAACCGTCGGCTGAATGTCGGCCAGATCACCCCAGGCCACGCTCTCGACAAACGGCTTGCTCAGCGCCACCCGATACACCGCCTCCATCCAATCGGCCTGCAGCTGCGGGTCCCACGGCCGATGCCAGCGGCCGCCCTGCGAGGGATCGAGCCGTCCTTCCGATTTGTCGCCAGCATCCGGCGTAGATCGGCCCGGCGCACAAACCGCCGTCACAAACACCGGCCTGCCTATAGAAGAAAAACGATCCAGCAGCGTGCTTACTTGGAACAAGTCCCGCATATACCGGCCCGTTTGCGGAACGCCCAGCTCCAGTTGCAGTGCATATCCATCAAAGTTAATCCCGGCCTGCGCGGCCATCTCCGCATACAGCATCGGAGCGACACTCGAAGGCGACTTTGCGTGATACTCCCCGAACGGAAGCGAGATCTGAATCAGCGTTCGCGCCGTGGGCAACAGGTTTTTCACTTGCGCCACCACGAGCCGAGTCAGCTCAATCATCTGCTCAAAGTTCAAGGAGAACGCATTGTTCGTTGCCACACCGCCGACCACGTTCCAAAGCGCCACCTTCTTGCGATACCTTTGCACGATGCGCTGAACGTGCTCGTAGGCCATCTCGCGAATGGTGTCGAAATCGTTTTCCCAGATGAAAAGCCAGTCTGGAAGATCCTCGGTCATCAGGTTGATCAGCGGCCCGGCGATGACCGGCATGCGATTTCGGTTGAGCGTCTCAACCCAGTAGTCCACACCCTCAGGTTGAAACGCCCCTTCCTGCGGCGACATCACCTTCCAGGATGTAGGCACCACCGCATAATCAAACTTCCCCGGCGGCGTATCGCGATACTTCTGGTTCTGGATTCCGCAGTTCACGCGGCATCCGAAAATATGCTTTCCCAACGCCTTGGTCTGGGCGCGACGGTTCAGGAGCAGGTCGCTGTTGAAGATGGCCTACTCTTCAGAAAGGTTGCCCGCCAGCCGAAGCGCCTCGTCCGCAAGCTTCGAAGCGACGGGGCCGTCGTGCATGGCGCCGAGCGCCTGGGAGAAGACGGCCTGTGCTTCGCGGAATTTGACGAAGAGGGGTTCCGCGCGGGGGAAGTCGAAGAGGTTCCAGTCCTCCTGCTTTTGCACAATGCGCATCAGGCGGAAGCGGGCCAATTCCACGTTGAGCAGGTAGGGCTTTTCGCGGGGGAGCAGGCGGCAGGTTTCGAGTTGGAAGGCGCCGAGGGGGCCGATGTCCCAGAGGAGCGACACGCCGGTGGCGTGTGTGTCGCTGCGGTTGACGGTCAGGATCCCGTCCTTGAAGGTCACATCCCCGGAGATGGCAACGCTTTCCGGTCCAACCGCGTAGGCCGCTATGGGTTGAAATGCCGTCAGCTGCTGCCCGTCGCGGTAGATCTCGAACTTAATGGCCATAGTGCCCTGCAAAACGGTCCTGGTCCCTTGCTCGGGATCCTCCAGGGGCGGTCCAATCTTAGCACAGTCGATCCAAGCCTCCAACGGTGGTTGCTTCTCAAACAATTAACATCTTATCCACAACATGTTCACATGCTGTCCCGATAACAATCGCAGCGGAGAAAATGCAAATTGGGAATGGAATCCCAAAGACTCAAACAGTTGGGAAAGGAGCAGCCCTTGCAGTTCCATCAGGATCCTGGCTTCCAGAGTTTTAAACGGGTCGATCTGCACTGCCATTCGCTGGCGAGCACCGAGGCGGATGAGGCGGTACTGATTGCACTCAAGTGCCCGGAGAGCTTCAGCACGCCGCGGGATGTTTACGAGCAGGCCAAGCGGCGCGGGATGGACTTTGTCACCATCACCGATCATGACTCGATCGCGGGTGTTGCTGAGTTGGAAAGTCACGCCGACGTGCTGGTCGGTGAAGAAGTGACCTGCTACTTTCCGGAAGACCATTGCAAGATGCATGTGCTGGTGTGGGGGATTACGCCGGCCGATCATGATGCGCTTCAGCGTGTCGCCGACGATATCTACCTGGTCGCGGCGTATATCGAGGAAAATCGAATTGCTCATGCGGTGGCGCATCCGCTTTATCGGCAAAACGATTTGCTTAATCGCTGGCACCTTGAGCGGCTCATCCTTTTGTTTAAGGGATTTGAGTGCTTGAACGGCGCTCACAGCATGCTGCACCGTGACGCGTTTGAGCCGATGCTGGATGAGCTGAGTCCGGATCGGATTTCGGAGCTTGCGCGCATCCATGATCTTGTGCCGCGCTGGCCGAATCCGTGGCTCAAGGCGCGGACTGCCGGGAGCGACGATCATGGGCTGTTCAACATTGGCCGGACCTGGACGGAAGTTCCGTCCGATGTTGCGGACATCGAAGATGTTCTGGAATGTCTTCGTCAGGGGCGGTGCCGGCCGGGCGGCGAGGCGGGGTCGAGCCTGAAACTTGCACACAATTTTTACAGCGTCGGCATCCGGTACTTCACGCGTCAGATGGGCGATGAAGCGGCCCGGCCTACGCTGCAGGGACGGGTTCTTCAAACACTTGTCGGCGAGCGGCCCGCCCCGCGAAAGCGGGAGATGATTGGCCTCGCCGTCAAGGAAAAGCTTGCTTCGATTGGCCGGCGGCTGATGCATCCGCTGACTTCGAAGCCTGCCGCGGGCGGCGGCGCGGCGCTGGTCAAGTTGCTGTTGCTTGGCTCGCTGCAAAATCGACTTGCCGAGCATGAGGGAATCAGCGGCGCACTTCGCGACGGGAAAGCGCCGCTGGGGGAACATGAGGCGATGTTCGCGCTGATGTCGGATATGGACCGCGATGTCATGCGGGGCATTTTCAAGTCGGTGATCGACGGCATTGGCGCGGGCGAACTGGCACCGGTTTTTGATGCCCTGTCCAGCATCGCCGCACATCAGTTTTTGCTGCTGCCGTACTATTTCGCGCTGTTTCACCAGAACCGGGAACGCCACCTGCTGACCCAGATCACGGGACATGGGCGGCGGATCGATGCCGCGTCGATGCGGGTGGGTTCGTTCATCGATTGTTACGAACAGCCCACTGCTGCCGTGCGATTCGCACGGGATGTGGAACGACTCGCCAACCGCAACGGGACTCGGCTGCGGGTGCATACAAGCTGTGAGAAACCGGCCACGGGCGATCTTGGGCGAACCAATTTCACGCCGCTGATTTCCCAGGCCTTGCCCTACTGCGGCGATCTGGAGATTTCGATTCCGCCGATCGCGGAGGTTCTGGAATGGGCCGACCATTGTCAGTTCGACGCCATTCACGTTGACACTCCCGGGCCGATGGGGCTGTGTGGATGGCTGG
>JBBRHH010000027.1:0-21994 GCA_038222915.1 Tepidisphaerales bacterium | reverse complement strand
GGCACGGTCGTTGAGCCGATGGAGATCCGGGTCTGGAATCTGCGCGTGCTGCGTGGGGAGCGTATTTGTTCGGCCGGCGACAAGCCCGCGCAGATCGAGGCGAATCTTCATGCGGTGAAGCAGAACTCAGGCAACATACAGATCGTGGGAACCGTCACCAATGTGTCCGATGTGGCGTTGAATGAACTGGTCGTCCAAGTGGGCAATGGCATTGCCCGGGCACTGAGCGCCGAAACCAGCGCGGTGACGGCGATGGATGGATCCGCAAAAGCGGCGGGGGCATCGATCGCGCCGGGGGAGACGGTTCGGGTGGATGCAATGGTGATCCACGGAAAGAAGTTGATGCCGCCACCTGGAAATTCCAACTACACCGATGAAGCAACGCACATCGAATCGATGCTGGCGGCGGCCGGTGGCCTGGCGGCCGAGAGATCAAATCGGATCGAGCAGATACTTGCGGGCGATGAAAATATGGCGTGCGTTTATGCCGAGGCGCACGGCGTTCGCGCCGCGTTTGCGATGGTGGGCGAGAAGAAGCCGCTTGAAGAACACTGGCGCGTCATTCGTGCACTCGTGCGGCTTTCGAACGCGGATGGGAAGGAGTCCAGCCATGGAAACAAATGATGCGACTGCTGTCATTCCCGAGCGTGCGCCGGTGGCGATGGTTCAGCCGCGCGAGCCGGCACTTGCGACACGGTCGCTGACGATGCGTTACGGCCAACTGACGGCGCTGGACAATCTCACGCTGGAACTGGACGCAGGTGATATTTTTGGCTTCATCGGTCCCAACGGTGCGGGCAAGAGCACAACGATGAAGATCCTGGCCGGGCTGTTGAAGCCGACCAGCGGCGAGGCGTTCATCAAGCAGCGGAATGTCTCGTCCAATGGGGACTTTGTGCGTCGGAACGTCGGGTATATGCCCGACTCTTTTGGGGTGTATGAGGACCTGAAGGTGACGGAGTATCTGGAATTTTTTGCAAGCGCCTATGGGATTGGCCGGCGGAAGCGCAAGCAGATTGTGGGGGATGTGCTGCAGTTGACGGATCTGAATTACAAGAAGGATGCGTTTGTTGATTCGCTGTCGCGCGGGATGCAGCAGCGGCTTGGGCTGGCGCGGGTGCTGGTGCACGATCCGCCGATTTTGCTGCTGGATGAGCCGGCGAGCGGACTGGATCCGCGGGCGCGGATTGAATTGCGCGAGTTGCTGAAGGAACTTCAGCGGCTGGGAAAGACGATCATGGTCTCCAGCCACATTCTCTCGGAGCTGGGGGAGTTTTGTAACAAGCTTGGCATCATCGAGAGGGGGAAGCTGCTTCACAGCGGGACGGTGGAAGATCTGAAGAACAAGGCGCGGGCGCATCCGGTGATTGCGGTGCAGGTGCTGGATGATCTGGATGTGGCGGCGAATGTTCTGCGCAGTGACGATCGGGTGCACGATGTGGAGCGCGGGATTGGCGAGTTGCGGGTGACGCTGCACGACCCGGATCTGCACCACCATTTCCTTGTGGAAAAGCTGGTGGCAGCGAATGTGCGGATTCACAGCGTGTCGCCGCACGAGATGAAGCTGGAGGATGTGTTCCTGCGGCTGACGAAGGGGATCGTGCAGTAGATTTATTCGACGGTCAGATCGGTCTCGATCTCGGCCGCTTCCTCATCGCTTGGCTTGCCGTGCTTCTCGGTGCTGGCTTCGCCGTTGTTTCCAGCGAGGCCCATTTCTTCGAGCAGCTTGGCGGGGACTTCGCCGGTGTTTTTGCACTTGGGATAGCCGCTGCAGCCGAGGAACTTTCCCTTTCGGCCGTTGCGAATGATCATCGGCTTGCCGCACTCGTCGCAATCGATGTCGGTGGCGATGTTGGCGGCTTTGGCGGCGCTGTTAACGGCCGGGTTTTCGCCGAGGATTTTCGCGACCATCTCGGCGGATTTGGCGGCACCTTCCTTGAGAAGCGGGATGAGGGCTTCGATCTGCTTGAGGTTTTCGCCTTCGATCTTCTTCATGCCCAGGATGTTGCGGCATTTGGGGAAGCTGGCGCAGCCGAGCCATGGGCCGCGCTTGCCATCGCGAAGCAGCATGACGCCGCCGCACTTTTCGCATTTCATACCGGTCTTGATCGGCGGGGCCTTCGGGGGCATCGGGTTGCCCTGCTTGTCCAGGTTGATGATGGTGGCGCAAGCCGGCTTGCCATCTTCACCCTTGACCGAATAGCCGCTGCAACCGAGGAACTCGCCGAAGCGGCCACGGCGCTTGATCATCTCGCGGCCGCAGACGGGGCACTTGTGCTGCGAGACTTCGCGCACCGTCGGCTTGCCCTGCAGATCGACGGGCTGTGTGCCGTCGCATTCGGGGTAGCCGGAGCAGGAGAGGAAAAAGCCGTTCTTGCTGATGCGGTAGACCATCGGCTTGCCGCACTTCAGGCACTTATAAGGTGACGCGGTGCCACCGGCGTGTTCCAGCTTGCCCAGCGCGCCTTCGACGCCGAGGTGGAATGGGCCGTAAAATTCGCGGAGCAGCTTGACCCAGTCGAGGTGTTGCTCCTCGACTTCGTCGAGCTTCAGTTCCATCGCGGCCGTGAATTTCACGTCCATGATCTCGGGGAATGCCTGGATCAGTTTGTCGGTCACGATCGAGCCCATCATCGTTGCATGGAAGCGGCGGTCGATCTGCTCGACGTAGCTGCGATCCTGGATCGTGTGGATGATGCTGGCGTAGGTGGAAGGCCGGCCGATGCCGAGGCGTTCGAGCTCTTTCACCAGGCTGGCTTCGGTAAACCGGGGCGGAGGCTGGGTGAAGTGCTGGGTTGGATCGACCTGGATCGGGTGGACGGGCTGCTTGATTTCGAGCGCGGGCAGCAACTGGTCTTCGCTGCTGACGCCGGAGACTTTCATAAAGCCGTCGAAAACCAGCTTGCGGCCGGTGGCGCGGAAGAGGGCATCGCCTTCCTTGGTCGGCGCGGCGATTGTGACCACCGTCTGATCGAATTCGGCCGGGGGCATCTGGCAGGCGACGAAGCGGTTCCAGACCAGTTGATACAACTTATATTCATCCGCGCCGAGTTTGGCGTGGGCGTCGGCCGGGGTGAACGCCGCATCGGTTGGGCGGATGGCTTCGTGGGCTTCCTGCGCGTTCTTGTTGCTGGAGGCGTAGAAGTTGGGCTTGGCGGGGAGGTATTTTGCGCCGAAGGTTTTTTCGATGTAGCCACGCGCCATGGTCAGCGCCTCGGCCGACAAATGCGTGGAGTCGGTACGCATATAGGTGATGTGGCCGGATTCGTAGAGCGTCTGGGCGGCCTTCATGGTGCGCTGTGCGCCGAACGACATGCGGCTGGAGGCCGCCTGTTGCAGGGTGCTGGTAATGAACGGCGCTGGCGGTTTGCTGGTGGCGCGCTTCTTTTCAATGTCGCGGACGGAGAACGTCGGCGGCGTGCCCATCTTGCCGCGGAAGCGGACCTGATGCTGTTCGGGGCCTTTGGCCTCGGGCTCTTCGGTTTTGTCTTCGCGGGTCATCACGAAGCCGAGAAGCTCGGCGATCCGTTTGGCCGTCGCGGCGTCGGAAACTTCGAACTTCTTGCCGGCCAATTCAACCAACTCGGCGGCGAATGCGCCGTTCTGGGAGAGCCATTTGTCTTTTTCGAGCTTGGTTCGATCGCCGTTGCCGGTGTTGGTGAGGTAATCGTGCCAGTCTTCGGAGAGTTTGGCGACACCGGAGCCGTTGGCGGTGAAGATGCCGGCGATCTTCCAGAACTCTTCGGGGTTGAAGGCATCAATCTCGCGTTCACGCTCAACCACCAGCCGAACCGCGACGCTCTGCACCCGGCCTGCGCTCAGGCCCTTGGCGACTTTCCGCCAGAGGATGGGCGAGATTTCCCAACCGACGATGCGGTCGAGGATGCGGCGGGCCTGCTGGGCGTTGACGCGGTCAATATCAATAGCGGTCGGCTTGGTGAACGCCTTCTGGATCTCGGCCTTGGTGATGGCATTAAAGATAACGCGGCGGGCCTTTTCGTCGGGCACGCCCAGGGCTTCCTTGAGGTGCCAGGCGATGGCCTCGCCTTCGCGGTCCAAGTCGGTTGCCAGATAGACTTCATCGCTCTGTTTGGCGAGTTTTTTGAGTTCGTTGATGACCTTGGTGCGGCTCTCCAACACAACGTATTGCGGGATAAAGGTTTCCAGGTTTACGCCCATGGAATCCTTCCCCTTGCCACGGGTGGGGAGATCGCGAACGTGGCCCATGCTGGCCTTCACGATGTAATCCGCCCCCAGGTACTTGTTGATCGTTTTCGCCTTTGCGGGCGATTCCACGATCACCAGTTTGGTTGCATGTTTTGCGGTAGTTTTCGCCATGGGGGTCTCTATTACTGTATGTCAGAACCAGCGGTCGTATCGACCACGCGACCGATTACCTTGATTGTAAGGTGCGTGACGCGGGTGCTTGCCAGGCAGGCTGGGGGCGGGGAGTTTGACCACCAGATGGAGTGCCTGTCAAGGCGCTAGGGATTAAAACCCACAACCGATCATACGCCTGTCCAATGGCATCGGTTCGACGCGAGGCATCAATTCAACAAATGTAAGTCATTATTTATCGGGCGTTTATAACTATTTTAACCCAGGCGTCATGGCCGGATGCGATTTTGAAGCCAAGTGACGCTCACCATTTTTGATTGACACTGTCATTCCAAATGAGGTCTACTGACATTCGAGAAATCACCCATGCCTATTTGTCACTGGTGCTTTGCCGTCATACTGCTTCTGGCCAGCTCCCCTCTGCTCGCGGGAGGGCGAACCTACACCTATGGCCTGCGGGTCGACGGGAAGATTGACGCCGCCAAGCCGTTGGTGGTTCTGATTCACGGTCTGGATGACGACGACGCCATCTGGACACAGATGACGCCCCTGCTGAAAGATGATGGCTTTCAGGTGGCCTGGTTCAGCTATCCCAGCGACCGGCCGATTTGCGAGGACGCTGGAAACCTGGGTAGGGAACTGGCGGCAATTCATAAGGCAGCGCCTGGCCTGCCACTGAACATCGTCGCCCACAGCATGGGCGGGCTGGTTGCGCGCTCTTACATTGAGAGCCCCGACTACGCCGGCGGCGTCTCACGATTCATCATGCTTGGGACGCCGAACCATGGCTGCAAGCTCGCCTATTGGGAGCTGGTCGCGCCGATCACACACACGTCGAAGCCGCCGAAGAAGGAATGGTCGTGGCGGCCGGGCACGTGGATGGATCATGTATTGAACGATGCCCCGCGTGAGCTGTTGCCAGATTCCGATTTTCTGGTTGAGTTGAATGGCCAGAAGCGGCGAGAAGGCGTGCAGTACACGATCGTGGCGGGCCAGAGCACGCACTCGGGACAGCTTGTGGGCCGGTGGCTTCACGAAATAGAACCGGAAGTTACGGAGCGGTGCTGGATTCGCTCGTCGGTGCACTGCGCCGCTTCAAAGATGGATACGGTTTCGTTGAAGAAGCTGGTTGGCAAGGGGGATGGGATTGTGAGCCTTCGCAGCACTCGGCTGGAAGGGGTGAGTGACATGGTGGCGATTGACGCGGACCATGTTTCACTTTGCCTTGGATCGGCCGAGACGGACGGCCGCCCCGCCGCGTGGCCTGTCGTGCGCGATCGATTGGCAAAGCCCCGCTAACGCACCCGACCAAATCATTTCAACGCTCCTGAGCGAGAAGGCATATCTCGCTATGAACAAAGGAGCCAATTCAATGACCTGTCGTACCGCCGCCCGAGTGGCCGCGCTCGCACTGTTTCTTTTATCCACACCTCAATCCTTCGCCCAGGTCATCGCAATCAAGGACGCCTCGGCGTTGGCTGGGGCGTTGCAAGCTGCCAAGGCCGGTTCGACACTCGTGCTGCCCGCCGGCAAATTCGCGCCAATCACGCTTCCCGCGGGCGTGAGTCTTCGTGGGGCGGGGGCGGACCAGACGATCGTTGACGGGGGCACCGCCGACGCAGCGCTTGCCGTTGCCGGCGGCAAGGGTGTAACGATCGAGGATCTTTCGGTTCACACCCACGGCGCGATGGGTATCCAGATTTCAGATGCATCGGATGTGACGCTACGCCAGGTGAAAATCCGCGGCGGCGCAATCGGCCTGCGGATCGTCAATGTGTCGCAGGCGCGCGTCGAGAATGTTGCGGTAGATCAGAGCCCGACCGGCATGAATTTCGCCAGGGTGTCGAAGTCGAGCGTGGTCAATTGCACCGTCTACCGGGCCAATTCCGTCTGCCTGAGCCTCGTCGACATGACCGACTCGGCTATTTTCAACAATATCCTCGCCGAATCGGGCATTGGCATTCTCATCAACGGGAAACACGACGGGTTGAGCGTGGACCATAACCTCTATCTCGCATTGTTTGTCGGCAGGATTGAGGGCAACATCACCCGCGTCTCGCTCGGCACGTGGCGCGCGGTGACCGGCGGCTTCGACTCGGCATCGGTGCAACTGCCCGTTAAATTTGCCGACGCCGATAAGGGCGATTATCACGCCGTTTCAACGCTTGAATGGGCACCATGGCAGCAGACAACGCACGGCTGGGGCATTGCGGAACTGGGCGGATTCAAAGCGCCCGCCAACGACATCGACGGCCACTCGCGCGGCGAGTCGCCGGAGCTGGGCGTATGCGAAACCAGCGCCGCCCAGAAGGCGACCTCCGCCGGAACGTTTGAAATCACCACCGATGCGGGCCTGAAAAGCGCTGGACTATTCACGAAGGATGGAACGTCGATTCACTATTTGTTTCAAGCCCTCACCCTGAAGAAAGGCAAGTACGAATTTGCTCTGCCTAGCCGCACCACGATCGGCGCGAAAATTGAGGCTGGAGATTACGAACTCCGGGTTGTCGAAGCCAACCTGAAGTGGACCTATCGCGGGATCACGGCCAACAACGGCATCAGCAATTCGGAACTCGACGCCGATTTTGACAGCACCGTTCGCGTCGCGTTCGCGGCCGACGGGGCGCTTCTCCTCGGCAACGGATGGAACGAGCGTCTGGTCAATCTTCTCAAACGAGACGTTAAGACCCGCAAAGGCCAATGGTTTTTCAACGGCTCGTCGAACAATCAGGGCCTCGCCGTCGCTGGCGACGGCACCATTCTTCTTCTGCGCGAGGCCGGCAGCGGCTACACGCTTGCCCGCATCGATCCGGCCGACGGCAAGCCGATGGAATGGGCGAAAGACAAATCCGCGATCACCCTTGAATCCAAGGACAAGTCGATCGACGGCATCGCGGAGCTCGACGGAAAGCTCTACCTCGCCGCAAACAGCGGAACGCTCTACATCACCTCACTGAAAGACCCGAAGCTGGAGAACCCGATCACGCTGGCCACGCCGCGCCTGCCGATGGCCGATCGCAAACACAAGCTGGTCTGGCTCGTCAGCGGCGAGAAAGTCATTGCCATCGACGGCGCGGGCCAGGTGAAGCACGAACTGGCCGAGGTTGCGTCACCGCTGGGCGTCGCGACCAACGGCGAACGTCTCGCCATCGCCTCATACGATGACGGCAAAATCCACTTCTTCGACATCTCCGATCCCGCCAAGCCGAAAGCAGACGGAACACTTGGCAAAGGCGACGGGCCTTACGGCCCGATCGAGGCCGGCCGGTTCTGGTTCCAGAAAGGCGCGTACAACAGCGCGTGGCGCGTCGCGATCGACATGGACGCGAAAGGCAATCTCGCCATCAGCGACCGCGCCGGGCGGGTCTGCGTCTTCGACAAATCAGGCACAAGCCTCTACGACAGTTTCGCGCAGTTTGGAAACTCCCCCTACCAGGCTTATTTCAACGACAACAACGGCAGGACGCGATTCTTCGATAACAACGGAATCTTCACATGGTGGATCGACGACAAGGCCGGCACGTGGAAGCCCGACGCCTACTGGGCCAAGCCGTCCATGAACAAGGCCGGCACGAATTCTCCCATCCAGTTCTTTTCCGCCGGCGGGAAGAAATTCGCTGTCATGTTCTACAGCCGGATGGCGGCCGATGGGAAAAACAAACAGGAGGGCGCGGCCGTCTTGCGATATGACAATTACGTCGGGCGGCCCATCGCCTTCTACACCAGCGGCAAGGGCGGCTGGGTGGTCATTCACGATACCAACAACGACGGAATCATCGACCTGCAGGACGGGGATGGCGCACCCGTTTTGGATGTGAAAGGCAAGCAGGTAACCCGTGCCCTCGTCGGGCGCTGGATCTGCGGCCTTCCTGATGGCAGCGTCCGCAACGGCATCGAGCAGCTCTGGAAACTTAAAGGTCTCGACAAGGACGGAAATCCAGATTTTGAGTTCCCCGCTGAACCGGTCATCGTCCTGAAGACGACCCACGTTCCTTCGCCCTACGACTTCGCGAAGAAATCGGGACTGGGCGGGCAATCCGAATCCCAAACCGCACCCGACGGCGATCTGCTCGCCACACTGCAAGCCGTCGAGGGCAGCCCGAGCGGCATGGGCCTGAGCAACAGCGGCGCGGTGGACATGGTCCGCCTTCGCCCCGACGGCTCGCTTCGATGGTATCTCCCCATGAACGACTACGGACCCGTTCAGGGCGTCAAAGCCGTCGACAAGTTCATTCTCAGCAGCTGGGGCCATCAAACCGAATGGATCGGCCTCGACAACGATGGCCTGGTCCTCGGCTATCTGGGCTATCCCGCCGAAGCCAAATGGGGTGGGTACTGGGTCGATCATCCTGGCCAATACCGGATGTATATCGGCAACGACGGCAAGGCGCAGGTCACGATCGGCGAATACGTCCGTACCTGCCACCATTGGATGACGCTGGACTACGACAACTACAAGAAATCTACCTTCCCCGTCAAAATTAGTGAAGACGTCTCGAAGCAACTCGCTGACCGCCCGGCCGTGCCAGTAACCGTTCTCGCCAAACCGCAGCAACCGCGGATCACGATTCCGCGGCTGAAGGCGCCGATGAAGATCGATGGCGATCTGACGAAGTGGCGCGAGGCAGGAATTACGCCGCAGATTGTGATGACGCCAGTCACCGCGTCGGCGGCCATCAAGGGCCCAAAAGACGCAAGCGCTGTTATACGACTCGCCTACGAAGGCGACAGTATCTATGTCCAGATCCTTCGATTCGACGATGTGGTCGTTCTCGATCACACGATCGAGCGGGGCACGCATCTCCAGGACACCATGGAAATGATGCTCAACGGATTTTTCCCTTCCGGTTTCCAGTTCTCAGTTTCAAAATTCGGCAGTGACGGCGACCAGATTGTGCGCCGCCGGTTCTTCTTCAAAAACAACCAGGCCTATCAAGTCCCCGCCGATCATGCGCCGCGGATCGTCAAAGTCCTGGACGACGCCAAGTCCGTTGAGGAGCGCAAGCTGATCGAAAGCGTTTACGGGGTGGACATGTCAAAGTGCAAAGTGATAGTTCACGAATTCAAGCTCCCCATCGACAAGATCACCTGGAAGGACAGTGAAGACACGCTTTTCGAAGTTGGGCCGGGCAAAACGTTCTGGATCGGCTTCATGCTGGACGACAATGATGTTCCGGGCACCGACGTGCAGAACCTCATCGTTTGGCCGGCAAGCTACGGAACGTTTGCGCCAAAGGAGACCGGCGCGTTTGCGACGTTTGAGTAACTGCCTACGGAGAAGGAAATCGAATCCCCGCGTAGGCCTCTGCCAGCGGAAGCGCGATGCCGAGACAACGAAGTTGCGCCACCGTGTCCAAGCCAGAGGCGGAAGTGAACAGCCATGTGCCATCGCTCTGTCGAAAGAACGATTCGATTCGGGGTGTCACCTGCGACACCAGCAGATATTCCTCCAGGGAAACGATATTTCGGTAGTGATCGAATTTCTCGCCGCGATCATAGGCCTCGGTGGTGGGAGAAAGCACTTCAATGAGTACCCGCGGGTTCACAATCGTTTCACCCGTCGGGTCATTTGCGTCAACTTCTCGCGGGCCGCAGATAATGCTTGCATCAGGATAGGTGTAAAGAATTGTCCGAGGAACCCGAATGCGCAGATTACCCTCATACACGTGACAGGGTTTCCCCTTCAGCAGGTTACGTAGCTCACCGCTGACATTCATGATGATCAAGCTGTGATCGGCGCTACCGCCCGCCATAAGACGGATGTCACCAGCTCGGTACTCATGCTTGTCAACCGCACCCTGCTCGCGCCGAATGTATTCGGAAATTGAATACCGAGGCTGGCCAACCGGTAGTCCCATTGATGCGATTGTATCAAACTCGCATTGGATACCCAATCGCGATCGATTTGCAAGAAATTCGATCCACAATGACCGGCTATGCCTGCGATGGACGAAATTTAATTTTATGCAGAATCGGCGCTGCGACATAAGCTGGGTGTGGTTAGCCTTGACGCGATCGAACGTCCATGTCAGTGAAAGCGTGCCCAAGTATGGAAAGGCGGGTCGTTTCTATTCGCGGTACTGTTCAGGGGGTTGGGTTTCGGCCTTTCATCTACACCCTTGCGACGCGGCTGCAATTGGCGGGGTTTGTGCGCAATCATACCACCGGCGTATGTGTTGAGGTGGAAGGGGACACTCCTGTTCTGGACAAATTTCTCGATGCTTTGCGCAAGGAACTTCCGCCGTTGGCTCGGATTGAAGAGGTGGACTGGCGGCCGCAAATGCCGCGCGGTGATCGCCGCTTCCAGATCGAACCCAGTGAATCCACTCGTGAACATGATGCGGTGGTGATCAGTCCCGACGCCGCGACGTGCGATGAATGCCTTGCCGACCTCTTTGACCCGACATCACGGTATTTCCTGTATCCGTTTGTGAATTGCACGAACTGCGGGCCGCGGCTGACGGTGGTGACCGGCGCACCGTATGATCGGGAGCGCACGACGATGGCCTGCTTTGCCATGTGTGCAGCTTGTCGTGAAGAGTTCGAGGACCCGCGCAGTAGAAGATTTCATGCTCAACCGATCGCATGTCCGCGATGTGGCCCGCGGCTTTCGGCGCTGGATGGCAATGGCAACAGCATCGTTGCAGAGGACCCGCTGGCGGTTTTTGTGGACGCGATTCGTGCCGGGGGAATTGGCGCAATAAAGGGAATCGGGGGTTATCACCTGGTTTGCGATGCGCACAATGTTGCCGCCGTGAACGAGCTTCGGCGTCGAAAACAACGTGACGAAAAGCCGTTTGCAGTGATGGTCGGGTCGATCTCCGCCGCACAGGCGATCTGCCTGGCCAGCGAGACAGAGCGAAAACTTCTTCAATCGTCCCGGCGGCCGATTGTGCTCTTGCGTAAGAAAGTCGACGGATCGACGCTTTCCAAATCGCTTGCTCCGGGCAATCCTGATCTGGGCGTGATGTTGCCGTATGCGCCACTTCATCACATGCTGATGCGCTCCATCGGCAGCCATGCCCTTGTAATGACCAGCGGCAACCGGTCGGATGAACCGATTGCATTTGATGAACAGGATGCGGTGAATCGGCTGGCCGGAATCGCCGACATCTTTCTTAGCCACAACCGGCCAATTCATGTTCGCTGTGATGATTCGGTGACACGCGTGATCGCGGGAGAAGAGTCTCTGCTGCGAAGGTCGCGGGGTTATGCGCCGCAGCCGATTGTGCTGCCCGTAGCTACTCCCGTTGCGCTGCTGGCGGTGGGCGGTCAATTGAAGGCGACGTTTGCTCTCGGGCAGGAACGACAAGCGGTCGTAAGCCACCATCTGGGCGATCTCGATCATTTTCAGGCATATCAGGCGTTTGAAACAGATGTAGCATTGTATGAGCGGTTGCTGAACGTTCGGCCGCAGGCTTTCGTGCACGATCTTCACCCCAATTATGCATCGACACGGTATGCGACCACGCGCGGCAAACAGGAAGGCCTGCCGTGTGTTGGTGTCCAGCACCATCACGCGCACATGGCGAGTTGCATGGCCGAGCATGGACTGTCTGGACCGGCAATGGGCGTCACGTTTGACGGCACAGGATTTGGACATGACGGCGCGGTCTGGGGCGGCGAGTTTCTCGTGGGCGATTATGCCCAGGTGCGGCGCGCAGCGCATTTGCGATACGTGGGGATGCCAGGCGGTGAGAAGGCAATCCGCGAGCCGTGGCGGATGGCGCTTGCGCATCTGGCGGATGCGTCCAGTCATTGCAACAGGCTCGAGCGCCGCCTCTCCGAAGTCGAGGTGCGCACGGTGGGCCGGATGCTGGAGCGGCGATTGAACACCCCGCTCACATCGAGCGCGGGGCGGCTTTTCGATGCCGTCGCTGCGATGGCGGGCGTTTGCGACCGCGTGAGCTACGAAGGACAGGCAGCCATGCAGCTTGAATGGCTGGCAACCCAAACATCGGCGGCAGGGGAGTATTCCTTCGACATCGATGAAAACGACGCGAGCTCACCGCTGATCGTCGATACGCGGCCGCTGATTGAATGCGTCGCCAGGGAGTCAAATGCGGGCGTCGACGCGGCGGTCATCGCCCGGCGATTTCACTCCACGGTCGTTTCAATGATCGCGGCCGTATGCAAATCAATCAGGAATAGCGCGGGACTCACGACGGTTGTTCTGAGCGGCGGCGTGTTCATGAATGCGCTGCTGAGCAGGGAAGTTGCCGAGCGCCTGGAGCGATCGGGTTTTATTGTGTATCGCCAGCGCATGGTGCCGCCCAACGATGGCGGCCTGAGTCTCGGACAAATTGCAGTCGCGGCAGCGGTGCTCGCCGGACAGGAAAGCAAACGGAGCTGACACATGTGCCTTGGAATTCCCGGCCGGGTGATCAAGACTTTTCACGAGCACGATGTGCTGATGGGAAAAGTGGACTTTGGCGGCGTCAGCAAGCAGGTTTGCCTCGAGCATGTTCCGGATGTCCAGCCCGGCCAGTATGTTCTCGTCCACGTGGGATTTGCTTTGTCATACATCGACGAAGCCGAAGCAAAGCTGGTGTTTGAGTTTCTTGAGAAGATGGACCAGCTCGATGAGCTAAAGGCGCCGTCATCATGAAATACCTCGACGAATATCGTGACAGCGAAACGGCCGCCAGGCTTGCCGCGGCGATCGCGCGCACCGTGACCCGCCCATGGGTAATCATGGAAGTGTGCGGCGGCCAGACACATACAATCGTGAAATATGGGATCGATGAGATCCTGCCCAAACACATTGAACTTGTGCATGGCCCGGGTTGCCCGGTCTGCGTGACCAGTCTGGAGATGATCGACCGCGCGCACGCGATTGCCTCGCGGCCGGAAGTCATCTTCTGTTCATTCGGCGACATGCTCCGCGTGCCCGGTTCGCGCGGCGATCTGCTGCAATTGAAATCGCAGGGGAGCGACGTGCGGATCGTCTATTCGCCGCTGGATGCAGTGAATCTCGCGGCCGCAAACCCTGATCGGAAGGTAGTGTTTTTCGCCATCGGCTTTGAGACAACCGCTCCCCCGAACGCGATGGCGGTCTGGCTGGCGCACAAGCGGAAGCTGAAGAATTTCAGTGTGCTCGTTTCGCATGTGCTCGTGCCGCCGTCGATGACGTCTATTCTTCAATCTCCCGCCAATCGCGTACAGGGATTTCTCGGCCCAGGACACGTCTGCACCGTCATGGGCTACGGCGAATATGAGCCGATCGCCAGGCACTACCACGTACCGATTGTCATCACCGGCTTTGAGCCGGTGGACATGCTCGAAGGCGTCCTGATGACCGTCAGGCAATTGGAAGCGGGGACCGCCACCGTCGAAAATCAGTATTCCCGCGCGGTGCGAAGCGATGGTAACTTGAGATCACGCGAGTTGATTGAGGATGTCTTCGAAGTGTGCGATCGCAAGTGGCGCGGCGTCGGCCTCATTCCCAAGAGCGGCTACAAGCTTCGTTACGAATACCGTGATCATGACGCCGAGCGATTCTTCGAAGTGGACCATATTGAAACGGAGGAATCAACGGTGTGCATCAGCGGCCAGGTGCTTCGAGGCCTGAAAAAACCGCACGACTGCCCGGCCTTCGGCACGGCGTGCACGCCACAGATGCCGCTGGGCGCGACCATGGTTTCATCCGAAGGCGCCTGCGCCGCCTACTACGCGTACGGCCGGCATCTCAGTTCCAAAGCTGCCCGTCAACCCATTGTTACGCCGCGTGAAAGCGAGTTGGTACAGATCGGAGGCCTCGCGTGACAACCGAGGTCCATGAGCGGTCAGCTGAAACTAGGCGGAGCTACACCGCACAGCAGCTTGCCGGCAATGTCATGCGGCAATGCCACGAAGTGACTGCGTTGAAGGAACGCTTCTTCGCCGCCGAGGCTGAGCGAATCAGCGAGTGCAGCCTGGCGATGGCGAGGGCGTTTGATCATGGCGGCAAATTATTTGTCATGGGCAATGGCGGCAGTTCCTGCGATGCTGCGCACATGGCCGTGGAGTTCATGCATCCGATCATTGAAAAGCGGCCGCCCCTCCCAGCCATCGCTCTCACAACCGACACCGCCGTTCTCACCGCCATCGGAAACGATCAGGACTTTTCGTTCGCCTTCGTTCAGCAGCTCAAAACGCTCGGCCGTTCCGGCGACATGGCGATGGCGATGTCCACAAGCGGCAAATCGCCCAATCTGGTCCGCGCCATGCAGGCCGCCCGAGAAATGGGAATGATAACCATCGGGTTTTCCGGCAAGGACGGCGGCCGCCTGCCAGCTGTGTGCGACTATTGCTTTACCGTCCCCAGTTTCAGCATCCCGCGCATTCAGGAAACACAGGAAACGCTGCTGCACATCATTTGGGATCTAGTCTGCGTCATTCGTGGAGCGGAGGACGTACTCTAAGGAACAGCAAAACATGTCGACCGTCAGTGCCATTGACCCCGCCCTTTTCAGCACCTGTCCGGTTCCCAAGTCCCAATACGACCGGATCCTGCTCGGCCACGGCAGCGGCGGAAGCCTGACCGGTGAGCTCATTCATCGTATTTTCGTCCCCGGATTCAATAACAAAGTCCTCTCCGCACTCGAAGACCAGGCCACCCTGAGCATCAATGGCCATGCGGGGACCACGCCCACGAAACTCGCCTTCACAACCGATTCTTTCGTCGTTCGGCCGATTTTTTTTCCCGGCGGTGACATCGGCCGGCTGGCAGTTCATGGAACGGTCAACGATCTTGCCGTCGGCGGAGCAACGCCGATGTTTCTCTCGGCCGCCTTTATTCTGGAAGAAGGTCTGCCGCTGGAAGATCTGAAGCGCATTGTCACCTCCATGCGGGAAGCATGTGACGAAGCGGGCGTGACGCTCGTCACCGGCGATACCAAGGTCGTCGATCGCGGCAAAGGGGATCAGATATTTATTACGACATCCGGCATCGGCATTGTGCCAGAAGGACGATCGCTCTCCATCAGCTCCGCCCGGCCGGGCGATCGCATTATCGTCTCCGGCACAATCGGCGATCATGGAATTGCCATCATGTCAGTTCGGGAGGGAATTGAGTTTGAAACGGTGCTGGAGAGTGATTCCGCGTCCCTCGCCGACCTGACGCGGGTGATGCTCGATGCATGCCCGACGATTCGCTGCATGCGCGACCCAACCCGCGGCGGTTTGTCCAGTGCGCTGAACGAATTGGCCGACGCGTCGAAGGTCGGTGTCAGATTAAATGAGTCTGCGCTGCCGTTACGGCCTGAGGTGCGCGGGGCATGCGAAATGCTGGGACTTGATCCATTGTATGTGGCCAATGAGGGAAAGCTGATCGCGGTTGTGCCCGCCGACGCTGCCGATCGTTTGCTGACCGTAATGCGCGGGCATCCGCTGGGGCGCAATTCGGCGTTGATCGCTGAGGTTGTGGACGAACATCCGGGCATGGTCATTCAAAAAACACTGATCGGCGGCGAGCGGGTGGTAACCCTGCTTACCGGCGAACAGTTGCCAAGGATCTGCTGACAAACATGTCGCCCGCGACTGTGGGCGAAGACAGGAGTCCATCATGGTGCAACCGATTACCCCCGAACGGCATCCCGCCTCCACCGGGAGCAAGGTCACCAAAGAGCCCGCCGTCAAGGAAGTGCATGTACTTTGGATTACGGCCGGCTTGAGTTGTGATGGCGATTCAGTCTCCATCACGGCCGCGACACAGCCGAGCATCGAAGACGTCGTCATGGGTGCCATCCCGGGCCTGCCAAAAGTCCACCTGCACAACCCGGTGCTGGCCTACGAGGTCGGCGACGAATTCATGAAATACTGGTATCAGGCCGAGGAGGGGCGGCTCGATCCGTTCGTGCTGGTGATCGAGGGATCAATCCCGAACGAAAGCATCAAGAGCGAGGGCTATTGGGCCGCGCTCGGTACAGACAAACAGACCGGGCAGCCGATCACCACTTGTGAATGGATCGATCGGCTTGCCCCAAAGGCGCTCGCCATCGTCTGCGCCGGCACGTGCGCCGCGTACGGCGGCATTCACGCCATGCAGGGCAATCCGACCGGCGCGATGGGCGTTGCCGATTACCTGGGTTGGAACTGGCGATCCAAGGCCGGGATTCCGATCGTAAATGTTCCCGGCTGCCCGGTGCAACCCGACAATTTCATGGAGACACTTCTATACCTGCTGTATCAGGCAGCGGGACTCGCGCCGATGATTCCACTGGACGAAAAGCTTCGGCCAACCTGGCTGTTCGGGAAGACCGTTCACGAAGGGTGCGACCGCGCAGGATATTACGAACAGGGCGACTTTGCCCACGAGTACGGATCACCCAAATGCCTCGTAAAAATCGGCTGCTGGGGGCCGGTCGTAAACTGCAATGTCACCAAGCGCGGCTGGATGGCCGGCATCGGCGGCTGCCCGAATGTCGGCGGCATCTGCATCGGCTGCACCATGCCCGGTTTCCCCGACAAATTCATGCCGTTCATGGACGAACCCCCGGGGGCCAAGCTGTCCAGTGCGTGGGTGCGAACCTACGGCGCGGTGATCCGCAGGCTGCGGGCGATTACGAATCACACTTCCAACAAGGAGCCCAGGTGGCGCCAACCGGGTCACCAGCTCACCACGGGTTATCGTCCAACGACATACGTACACGCACCGACCCGCGTCGAGAACACCATGTTGCCCCGATGAGATCAGACCATTAGGAGCCTCGCCATGACCACCACGTTCAATGATCCAGAGACCAAAGCGAAAACAGAGCACGGCAAACTGGTCGAGATGTCCTGGGATCCGATCACACGCATCGTCGGAAGCCTTGGCATCTACACCAAGATCGACTTTGCGAACAAAAAGGTGGCCGAGTGTTACAGCACCTCGTCCATCTTCCGTGGCTACAGTATCTTCATGAAGGGGAAGGATCCGCGCGACGCCCACTTCATCACCAGCCGCATCTGCGGCATCTGCGGCGACAACCACGCCACCTGCGCTGTCTATGCGCAGAACATGGCGTTTGGCGTGAAGACGCCGCCGCTGGGCGAGTGGATCATCAATCTCGGCGAGGCCGCCGAGTACATGTTCGACCACAACATCTATCAGGACAACCTGGTGGGCGTCGATTACTGCGAGCAGATGGTCCGCGAAACCAACCCTAGCGTCTGGGAAAAAGCCCTCCGCACAGAATGCCCCCACGCGGCCGATCACGGCTACAAACGCATCAGCGATATCATGACCGCGCTGAACCCGTTCACCGGCGAGTTCTATCGCGAAACGCTGCACGTCAGCCGCTACACGCGCGAGATGTTCTGCCTCATGGAAGGCCGCCACGTCCACCCCTCCACCCTCTATCCCGGCGGCGTCGGCACGGTTCCCACAATCCAGATATTCACCGATTTTCTCACCCGCCTGATGCGCTATATCGAGTTCATGAAGAAAGTGGTCCCGCTGCACGACGATCTGTTTAACTTCTTCTACGAGGCGCTGCCGGGCTATGAAGAAGTCGGCCGGCGGCGGATTCTGCTCGGCTGTTGGGGCGCGTTCAACGACCCCAATACCTGCGATTACACCTATCGCAATATGAGCAACTGGGGCAAGAACATGTTCGTGACGCCGGGCATCATCGTCGACGGCAAAGCCATCACCCACGATCTCGTCGACATCAATCTCGGCATCCGCATCCTGCTCGGCCACTCCTTCTACCAGGACTGGGCCGACAGCGGCGAGGTCTTTGTAAAGAACGACCCGCTCGGCAATCCGGTCGACAAGCGCCATCCGTGGAATCAGACCACCATCCCCAGGCCGCAGAAGCGCGACTTCAACGACAAATACAGCTGGGTCATGTGTCCGCGCTGGTACGACAAGCGTACCGGCGATCATCTTCCCCTCGACACCGGCGGCGGCCCCATCGCCCGCCTCTGGTCAACCGCGCTCGCCGGCCTCGTCGACATCGGCTACATCAAGGCAACCGGCAACAGCGTCAAGATCACTCTGCCCAAAACAGCGCTGAAACCGGAAGTCGAGTTTGAATGGAAGATTCCGCAATGGAGCAACGCGATCGAACGCAATCGCGCCCGGTCGTATTTCCAGGCCTATGCCGCCGCCGCCGCCCTCTACTTTGTCGAGAAGGCGATGGCCGAGGTCTACGCCGGCCGCACGCAAACCTGGGCCGAGTTCAAGGTCCCGGACGAAGCGATTGGCTGCGGCTTCCACGAGGCCGTGCGTGGCGTGCTCTCGCATCACGTGGTCATCCGCGACGGCAAGATCGCTAACTATCACCCGTATCCGCCCACCCCCTGGAACGCGACGCCGCGCGATAGCTACGGAACGCCCGGCCCCTACGAGGATGCCGTGCAAAACACGCCGATCTTCGAAGAGAACGGCCCGGACAAATTCAAGGGCATCGACATCATGCGCGCCGTCCGCAGCTTCGACCCGTGCCTCCCCTGCGGCGTGCATATGTATCTGGGCAACGGCAAGACGATCGAGCAGCGTCACGCGCCCATGTTTGGCGTGCAGAAATAGAGCCCAGCGCACTTTCGCTTCTTTGGAGTTTCAATGACGACTGCGAACGATGACAAGGAATTTCAGGAACGCATCGGCCGGCTCGAGGCGCTCCTTGGCGAGATCGATTCGTTCCCGGACGAAGCGGCCCGCGTCACCACGCGGCAGATTGTCGAAACGCTTCTGGAAATGCACGGGGCCGGCCTTTCTCGCGTTCTGGAACAGCTTGCGCAGGCAGGCGAGTCGGGAAACAGAATGCTGAACACCCTCGCCAACGAGGAGTTCGTCAGCGGCCTGCTTCTCTTGCATGGATTGCATCCCCTCGATCTCGACACCCGCATCCGCGGCGCGCTCGAAAAGGTGCGCCCCTACCTCGCATCCCACGGCGGCAACGTCGAGTTGATCCGCATCACCAGCGACGGCGGAGTCCAACTGCGCCTCGAAGGCAGTTGTCACGGATGTCCGTCGTCGCAGGTAACGCTCAAGACCGCGATCGAAGAAGCCATCTACGCGGCCGCGCCGGATGTCACGTCGCTGCGCGTGGAAGGTGTCGTCGAAGAACCCAAGCCCGTCGCGCCCTCTGGTTTCGTGCCGCTGGGCATCAGCCATCGTCCCGTTGCCGAAGCGGTTTAGCCCGTTGTTTAATTTCAGCCGAATGAGGTGTTCAAATGTTTGATCAAAAACCCCCGCATCCGACACATGTCAAAGGAACCAACAAAGGCGAAGAGCTCGTCACCAACAAAGGCCCCGAGCCCGGCCGGCGCGAGCGCGGCTCGCGTTCGTATCGCACGGCGCGCGACTCCACCAGCATCAATCCAACCGCGTCAGGCCCGATCGATCCGAGGATGCCATTCCTGCCGCCCGCGTAAAGCGCTAAACCAATGAACAACTTCCCCGACATGCCCGCCGCCGCACCCCGCAGCCCGCTTGCGAACATCCGCCGCTTCGTGCGCCAGGCAGTCAAGGAGCGGTGCGAGCTCTGTGCGAAGGAACTCGGCCCGGAGCACCCGCACCTCCTCAACCTCGACAGCCGCCATTTGGCCTGTGCGTGTGATGCCTGTGCAATGCTCTTCAGCACACCCGACCTCCGGCGCTTTCGCCGCGTGCCAAGGCGCATTCAATATCTGCCGCAGTTCGCCATGACCGACGTCCAGTGGGACAGCCTTCACATTCCCATCCAGCTCGCCTTCTTCTACACCCACGAAGCAAGCAAGCGCGTGATCGCCATGTATCCCGGCCCGGCCGGTGCAACCGAATCGCTCCTCCCCTTGGAAGCGTGGCAGGAACTAGCCGCCGAGAATTCAGTGCTCGGCAAGCTGGAACCCGACGTCGAAGCACTCCTCGTGAATCGCGTCGGCCCAACCCGCGACTATTACCGCGTCCCCATCGATGAATGCTACAAACTCGTCGGCCTCATCCGCACACACTGGCGCGGCCTGTCAGGCGGCACCGAAGTCTGGCGCGAAATCAACGCCTTCTTCGCCAGCCAGAAAGCCCGCTCGTCGGGAGGCCCACATGCCTGACCTCTCCTTCCAGGTAGAGTCGGCCGAGGCGCTCGCGTACGCCGCCGCGCCGATGCTAGTCTTCAAGCTTCGCGTCAACAGCGCCGATGCGACACCCATTCAATCGGTCGCCCTCCGTTGCCAGATCCGCATCGAACCCACCCGCCGCCGCTACTCCGAAACCGAACAACCGCGCCTGAGCGACCTCTTCGGCGAACCCCACCGCTGGGGCCAGACCCTCCGCAGCATGCTCTGGACGCACACCACCGTCACACTCCCGCCCTTCACCCAAACGACCCTCGTCGACATGCCCGTCCCCTGCACCTTCGACTTCAACGTCGCCGCCACCAAATATTTCGCCGCCCTGGACGATGGCGAAGTTCCCCTCACCCTCCTCTTCAGCGGCACCGTCTTCCATTCGGGAAGCGACGGCGGATTGCAGATCGCCCAAATCTCCTGGGAAAAAGAGGCTGTCTACCGCCTTCCAGTCCAGGTCTGGAAGGACATGATGAACCACTACTATCCCAACGAGGCGTGGCTCTCCCTTCACAAAGACGTCTTCGACCGATTGCTCGAATACAAGACCCGCCGCGGCCTAGCCACCTGGGAACAAACACTCGAAAGCCTCTTGCCGCCGGTCGACGAGGAGGTCGCCAAATGAACGACGCCGTCGTCGAAAAAATCGCTCACGCCGTCCTGTACGAAGGGTACATGCTCTACCCCTACCGGCCATCGATCAAGAACCGACAGCGCTGGACTTTCGGCGGCCTCGTCCCGGAAACATACAGCGTCGCCCACAAAAACTCCGACGCCTGGATGATGCAGACGCAGTGCCTCGTTGAGGCCGGCGACAACGCGGCCATTGAAATCAAAGTGAGATTTCTCCAGCCGCTGACCCGCAACGTCTTCAAGCTCGATGAACCAATGTCCGAGCTCCCGGCCAACGCCGCGCCCGCGGGAAGCATTGTCGAATCGCTGCAGGTCGGTTCAAAGCAGTACCACACCTGGCAGGAATCAATCGAGCGCGAAGTCTGCATCGCGCCGCAGGATCTTCACGCGTTAATCCACGCAACACACCGCCACTACTTCGAATTTCCCACCAATAGCTCCACCGAACCTGTCCGCAACGAGGCCAACCAGATCGTCGCCCTGCTGATTCGTGAACAACAGTTCATCCAGGGCTCAATCGAAATCGCCGCCCGCGAAGTACAAGCCGGCCTCATCCAGTTGACCGTCAGCATCATCAACCGCACCCCCCTCCAAAGCGCTTCCGGCATGACCCGCGACGAAGCAATGCTCCACTCCTTCGTCTCAACGCACACCATCCTCGGCATCACCGGCGGCCTCTTCGTCTCCCTCATGGACCCGCCGCCCCAGTACAAAGACGCCGCCAACAACTGCCAGAACATCGGCGCATACCCGGTCCTCGTCGGCGAAGGCACCGAAACCGACACTATGCTCTCATCGCCCATCATCCTCTACGATTACCCACAGCTGGCCCCCGAAAGCCCCGGCGAGTTGTTCGACTCCCTCGAGATCGACGAAATCCTGAACCTCCGCATCCTCACCCTCACCGACGACGAAAAGACCGCGATGGCCAGCGTCGACGAAAAGTCTGCCGCGCTCCTCGCTCGATCCCAGTCACTTGCGCGCGGGCAGATGATGCAACTGCACGGCG
>JBBRHH010000026.1:0-22206 GCA_038222915.1 Tepidisphaerales bacterium | reverse complement strand
ACCCAATCATCGCCCAAACAAGCACTTACAAAAAACCGCCTCCGCGAAACCGACACCCAACACAATTGCGCGCATTTCTGCAGCCACGCAGCACCCAGCACTCAGTCCTCAGCACTCGGTCGAAAGTGGGCCGTTTCAGTGTCAAAAACGGTCGATTCCATGTCGGTTCAGTGTCGTTTGAGCGACGCTTCGGGGTCCGTTACATGTCGCTTTGGGGCCGGTTTTTTCGCAGAAAAAAACGCCCCGGAAATCGCAACCACAGTACAAACAAATACTTACAAAAATCACCTAAAGAAAATCAAACGCCAAACAAAAAATTGCGCACAACTCCACACCAAAAACCACCCCGCCCCCGGCCATCGAAATTGGGCCCATCGTCAGCCACACACCCTTGGTCATTGGACCTTGGTCGACCTTGGTCCTTTGTTGCCCACTGGGCCTTGGTCATTGGCATTCGCTCCCACCCTCGGCCCTCAGAACTCGCCCCCGTTTGGCCATCGGGCCTCACAACAGCCGATGACACCAAATCATGTTGTTCAAACTCCAACCCCCGATGCAAGGCCGCTAATCGTGCTCTCCGCCGCCGCCTACTCCCTCCGCCAGAAAGCCCGCCTCGCCATCTCACTGGCCTGGGTCGGCGGCTTCATCGACGCCATGGGCTTCGTCATCCTCGCCACCTTCACCTCCAATATGACCGGCAATACCGCCGCCATGGGCGCCCGCGCCGCCCGCGGCGAGTTCGCCGGTGCCCGCCGCCTCGCCCTCGTCATCGTCAGCTTCATCGCTGGCGCAGTCCTCAGCGGCCTTCTCACCGAAGGTGGCAAGCGCAAAGGCTTCCGTGCCGTCTACTCCCTCGCCCTCAGCGTCGAAGTCGCCCTCCTCGCCATCTGCCTCGCCATCATCGCCCACGGCTGGGCCGGCCATGTCGCCGTCGCAATGATCCTCCCCCTCGCCATGGGCCTCCAAAACGCCACCATCACCCAGATCGCCGGCGCTGTCGTTCGCACCACCCACGTCACCGGCGTCCTCACCGATCTAGGCCTCGAAAGTGTCCGCCTCCTCTACTGGTTCCGCGATCGCACCCGTGGCCATCTCCTCGAGCGCCTTATGAAGGCCTTCTACCTCTCCTCCCAGCACCCCTCCCTCCAACGCCTCCTCCTCCTGGGTTCCATCTGGGCATCCTTCCTCCTCGGCGCAGCCTTGGGCGTCTTCACCTTCCAGCACTGGGGAGCTGGCGCACTCGCCGCCCCCATGGCCTTCCTCGTCCTGGTCATCGCCATGGATCTCATCCAGCCCATCGCCGTCATGGATATGGTCGATCACGCCCACGACGACGTCGAACTAAAACGCTTCGGCATCGATCCCGGCGTCCTCCCCCCCACCATCGGCGTCTTCCGCGTCGAAGGCAAAAAAGGCCGGAAAGTTCGGCCCCCCGACCTCGGTCAGTTGGCCAACACCGCCGGCCGCCACCTCCGCGTCGTCATCCTGATTCTCTCCCCCGATGTTCGCCTCGACACCAACAGTCTCGCAGGCCTCCAGCTCTCCCTGGCCGCCCTCCGGGCAACCCGGCGCGAGCTGGTGGTCTGCGTCTCGGAAACACGTCTATTCCTAAAAATCCGCGACAGCCAACTCGGCGAGGAACTAGGCCAGGCCAATCTCTGCTCCGACCCCGAGTTCGCCGTAGCCCGAGCCTTGGAGCTAACCACATGAAAATCGCCAGCCCATCTCCGCCGCTCCAAAGTCCGAAAGTTCCGGTCGGGCCTGTGTTTACAAATCTACGCAGGCCTGCGCCATCCCGCCCATCTAAAGGCTGGCACAACGCAAAGCGGCCCGCGAAACGCGGGCCGCCTTACCAATTTAATGGATCGTATAGTCCTGCCTTACCGGGAAGTAACCGGAGCAGGTCGAACCAGCGACTGACCCGCACCCACACCGCTCGACGCTCCAGAGAGCGGTCCGACAATGCGGTTGAGGCGAGTACCAAACACAGTCAGCGGCGTCTGCGGAATGTAAACAATGTCGCCCTGCTCGAGCAGATAGTTCTGCTTCATGTCGCCGTAGTCAAACACCTTCGTAAAATCGACGACAGCAGTCTGATCCTTCTTACCGTTCTTGCCTGGCCGGCTCACCCGAATCTGCTCCGGCCATCCACCCTCGTTGAAAGTAGCATCGGCCAGGGCTTCAATGACAGTGTCACGTCCGGTGAACGGATGTTTCAACTGTCCGCCGCCAAGACCAAAGATATAGAAGAACTTGCTGTTGGCAGTTACCACGATCTTGATGTCGGGGTTGGTGTAATACTTCTTGGTCATATCGCGCAGCATCGACGCGATTTCGTCAGGCGTCTTCCCGGCGACAGGAACTTCGCCAATGAGATTAAAAGTAACCGTGCCCTGCGCGCTGACAGTCTGCTTGACGTTGTTCAGTTCAGTGATGCCCGGAGCAAGAATGCTGATCTCGTCAGGCGGATCCACGATGTATTTATACGAAGCGACTTCGTGTTCCTTATACTGCTTGAATACGCCATCCGGGCCTTCAGCGCCCGCGGTGCTGTGATGCTCGGTTTCGCAACCGGTCAGAACCAGGGTGAGTGCAATTAAACCTAATCCGAACGCCTTCATGATGAATCTCCTCTTACGGGCGAGAATCGAAACAAAGTCTTTTAAAAAGGCCGGTCAGCCGATTGGGAGGTCGCGGGTTTGGACCCGCGACTCCCAAGTCGGCGACCGGTTGGAGTTCCACGGCCGCGCTGCGATTCGTAGCCGTGGTGGAGTAAAGCCAACGTTAAAACAAATCCTCAAGAACCCCGCACCGTGCGGAATTCAAATGCCTCCCGTCATAACCATCGTCGTCAACGAAATAGCGGGCCTGAACGGGAACAGAACCCGATTAACTGCTATCCCAAAGCTTGTGAGCGGTGTTGGTGGCACATACACCAGGTCACCCTCCTCAAGCAGGATGTTTTCGGACAGATCACCCGAATCGTACATTTTGGTCAGGTCCAGCGTGACACGCTGCTTGACGTTTGGATCCTCGCTCGGACGAACAATGACAATCCGCTCGTCCCACGCACCGTCTACCAGCCGCGAGTCCGCAAGGACCTTCAAAATAGTATCCCGACCCGTGAATGGCTTGATGCCCGGAGTGCCAACGCGGCCAAAGACGTAGATCTGCTTACTGCGGTATTCGGTCACGCGCACAGCAATGTCGAGTGCTTCTTTACCGTAATACTTGCTGCACAACTGAGCGAGCAGATTGGCAACCTGCTCCGGCGTCTTGCCAGCCACCGGCACATTGCCAACCAGGTTAAAGGTGAGCGTACCTTCAGCGGTGACGATGCCACCTTTGCCGTTGAGTTCAGGAATTTGTGGCGCTTGAATGGCAATGACATCCGGCGGCTCAATGTGGTAGACGCCGGGCGGAATGTCATTCGACTGCGCGTTAAGCCAGAGATTCATCTTCTCGGTGGGTGATGGGCCCTTGGGAGCGCAGCCGCCGGCGAGTGCCGCCAGGGCCAGGGTACAGAAGATGGCAAAAACGGATCGCATATTGCTCTATTGGCCGCCGCCAAAAATGACAGTCAGGGTTTTTGCAAGAATCTTGATATCAAGCCAGATCGACTGCTTCTTTACGTATTGGACGTCGAAATAGATCCATTCCTGGAAGTCTGTTTCACCACGGTCGCGACGCCGCATGACCTGCCAGAGGCCGGTGATGCCGGGGCGAACGCTCAGCCGGGCTTCGCGCCAAGCCGGGCACATCTGATTTTCCCGGTCGGGGCTCGGGCGCGGACCAACGAGACTCATCTGCCCAATCAACACGTTGAAGAACTGAGGCCACTCATCCATGTTGAGCTTGCGGAGCCAGCGTCCAACGATAAAGATTCGCGGGTCGTCCTTCATCTTGAACTGCGGGCCATCCACTTCATTTCGCGCCATAAGTTTGCGCTTGATCTCGTCGGCATCGGGGACCATGGTGCGGAATTTCCAGCAGCGGAAATTCTTGCCGCCCAGCCCCTGCCGCATGTGGCCGTAAAACATCTGGCCAGGCGAATTGATCTTGATGCACAAGGCGATCAATGGATAGAGCGGCAGAGTCATCGCGAGGAAAAGCAAAGCGCCCAAGATGTCGATCGTTCGTTTTGTGAAGCAGAAAGCGTTGTAACCAAAGCCACAAAACGCCGGCAGCGAACCGGCTTCGAGAACAGTTTCCAGACGAATCTGGCGGCCGAAGGACAGGGCTTGAAAATCCCCGCGTTCTTCGGGCTGTTCGGGTGTAATTGCTTGAATAGTCGGTTTGTCGGCGCCAAGTACGATTGCATGCGACAGCGCGGTGGACTTCAAGGCGACGGTGGCAAGTGTGGTGTTGGGCATGACAACGCAGCGCTTAAGCACAAGTGATGCGCCAATCGTTGATCCCCTGCCGATGGTCGTCGGTCCCACGACGACTGCATCCGGTCCAATTTCAACATCGTCTCCGATGGCAATCGGGCCAAGCAACTGCGCCGTTGACGCGATCCGAACGTTGCGTCCCACCCAGATGCGTTCGCCCTGGTCAACCAGATTTCCACCTTCCTGCAGCCACTTGGGCTTCATGCGGAGAAGGGCTTCGTTGAGCTCGAACAGGTGTTCGCGATCGTGGAGGCTGAAACTGCGGCCGGGTATAGTGCTACCGCGCAGACGCAAGCCAGCCCGAAGCATGGCTCCCGCCCATTGATTGATGCGTTGAGGCAGCTCGACACTGAGCAACTGCTGCATTGCGGCACTGGACAATACGATAATCACCGGCCAGTCGCGATCGGCCTGCAGTGATCGGCCATCGCGCCCATGGTCGTAGGACCGATCGACGCGCTGAACCTGGCCGCTCTTGTCGATGCGCAGATTTTCATCGTAGCTCTTGCCGCGTTTGATCTGCGGAAAATCGATAAGCGTCGCATCACACTTGTTCTGTCGGTGAATGGTGATGGCATGATTCAGATCGCAAATCGGAAACCGATGGCCATTGAAGATGAGAAACAGCGGCTCACTCGGCCCTGATTCAGGGGCGGCCGTGAGCGAGTCTACATGGATCTGGAGCTGACCATTGTAAGAGACGATTGACTTGCGCGCCACACTTGGAGGCGATAGCGCGGCAAAGGTGGCGTGCTGCTCTTCGGGAACGACCAGCGAAGACCAAGTGAGTTCGGTCTCGGCAAACATGCGATCAAACAGATCAGAAATTTTGGCGTTTCCCAATACCCAGTTCCAGCCCGGTGGCATTCCTTCGTCGCGTAAATCGCCTTCACGGGCCATACGACGCTCGATGACGACGAGCGCCTGATGGACGCTTCGAACCGGCAGGCGGTCGGAAGACGCCGCGGCATTTGGACTTTGGGAAGTTGTTTGCAAAGTAGCCAAGGTCAAAATCTCATCAAGGCGGGCAGAACCCCACAGCCATCAGTCGCCATGGCCATTGCCTTTTTCCAGCGAAGCAACGTTTGGGTCCAGGTTCACTTTCTTTGATGGCGCTGTCGCGCCGCGGGGGCTGCTGTAGTAACTGTCGTAGGCGGTCTTGCCCCGGTGATAGCTGCTGCTCTGCTTATAACGCACCTGATTCATCACAGTGCCGACCAGATTCGCCCGGCATCGGCGGAGAATTTCCTCGACCATCTTGACGGTGTCTTTGTCCACTTCTGCGTTAAAGCTGCAGATGACCCCATCGACCATGCCGCACAGCACGTGCGTATCGCTTACAGGTAACAGCGGAGCGGTGTCGAAAACAATATGGTCATAGAGTTCGCTGAGCGCTGTCAGCAGCTGGCCCATCTCGGGGCGGGAGACCAATTCGCTTGGACGCACCATTGGCGTACCCGCGGGTAATACATCGAGCAGTTCGATGTCGCTCTTGCGGATAGCAGCTCCTGGCTCGCATGTGCCATGGATTAGTTCAGCGAGGCCGGGGCTGTCAGGAATATTGAAGATGCGGTGCACGTCGGGCTTGCGAAGATCGGCGTCAACCAGAAGGGTGCGACGGCCAGCCTTGGCAATCGAGATTGCAAGATTGACAGCCAGCGACGTCTTGCCATCGCCCGGCGTCGGGCTGGTGACGAGAATGGTCTTGTTCTGTAGTTCAGGGCGGCCAAACAGGATCTGGGTGCGAATAACACGGAACTCTTCGGCGATGAGATTGCGCGCCTGTTCGCCCTTGATGCGTTTGAGTTCCTGGATCTTGGGAATCATCCCCAAGACTTGCGTATTCATAAGTGGTTCGATGTCACGCGGATGGCGCAGGCGGCGATCGAACTTGTCCACCAGCATGGCAAGAAGCACGCCCAGCAGGAGACCGCCGGGCCAGCCGGCCATCTGAATCTTGGTTCGCTTGTCTTCCGAAGGCGCCTTGGGCGGAAAAGCAGGCGAGGCCAGGGTGAGTGCGGTGGCAAAGCCAGGACGCTGTTTGCGAATCACTTCCTGAAGCGTCTTCCAACTGTCACGATACTGCGTCCCCGCCAGTTCGATTTGATCTTCAAGCTGCTTGATGACGACCTGAACCTTGGCCAGTTCAAAAAGCTGCTTGTCGAGCTTGCCCCGTTCTTCCTGGTAATGCTTCAGAAAGGCCTCGGCTTCAGCGACCTGTTCGTCGAGAATTTCGACTTTAATCTGGTCGTTGATGCGCTGCAATTTGTCGATCTTCGCGTCAATGATCGCGCGAATTTCCTGGTCACGGCCAGCCACCAACTGGATGGACTTCTCGAGACGCTCTTTGGCCCGCTTCACCTCTGGATGCTCCTCCGTCATCCCACTGTTTCGGATGGTTTGCAGATCGCTGAAAGCCTTGACCTGCTCGGCCATAGCGGCTTGAAGTATGCTGTCCTTGGAGCGCTCCGCTTCGAGCAACTCCATACGTTCCTTCTCCTTTGCGCCAGTCGCAACAGCCACATCAGGGCCCTTGCGCCATTTTTCGAGCGACGACTGAGCAGTGATGCGTTTGATCAGCGCTTCGGCGTGCTTGTTCTCTAGGTCGGTCATGAGCTTGACGATGGCGTCGCGCTCGGGACCTTTAGTATCGATGTTGCTCTTGAGCGCGAGATTGATGCGATCGCCCTGCAGCTTGTTAAGCTTCACCAGCTCTTCATCACAGTGCTGCTGAAGTGTTTTGATCTGGACATTGTCCTGGGCCTGGGCAGTCTCGGTGACGTAGTCGATTAGCGCCTCGGCGTAAGCATTGCAAATGGCCGCCGCCAACTGGGCGTTGGGCTTCTGGGTGGAGATTCGAACTATTCCCTTATTAGTATCGTCCATCCCGTCGACGATGTCCTTCAGCCGAAAAACCACGTCCTGTTTTACAGCTGGAGTGGTTAGATCCATTGTCTTCAGCCACGGAAGCGCCTGGCGAAGTTCTTCCTTTTGGGCGGCCTTCAGCGTGATCTGGGTATCAGTCAGTTTGTCGACGCCGCGGTGAATCGGGATGGTCGGATCGCTCGGGAGGTTGTCGATATTCGGGGGCGTATATTCGAGTACGGCTTCGGCTTCGAAGACCGGCAATATCATGCGCTGGGCAGCGAAATAGACGGCGCCGCCGGTGGCGAACGTAACGAGAAGGACGAGCCACCAGCGCTTCAGGATGCCGGTGAGAATATGGATGCCAGCAGGACGGCGCGAACCGCCACCGCCATAGCCCGACGGCAGGACCGGACCAAGACCGCCAGCCGACGGGAAGTCGATAATCTGAATCATGGCCGGCCCTTGTGGCGTCATGATGGACGCCGCAGGCTGGCCTTGACCTGCTCGCTGAATCGCTCGTGAATCGTTCATGCTGCACCACCCCAAAGGGGTCTGGACGGTTGAGCGCGCCGTTATGGCACGCAAAACTCATCGTTCAACAACTCATCATTTCATCATTCCACGGGCACTGAGGGACTGGCGGCTGGGCTTGTACGAAAACCTTTAAACAGCCTGCGCCACCAACTCTCACGGCCCGAAATATCGGCCGTCGAAAGATCACTCGAACTACTGAGGCTCTGCCGTTCGGACGTGCTCAAGTTTGTGTCGAGCACGATCGAACCACGCACTTCAGCACCAGGCGAAACAGACGCCTTCGCTGCGACAATAGCCTGCTCAACCATCGCGCCAGCGCCGATCCTGGAGTCGGCCCAGAGAATCGATTCGTGCACGACCGAATCAGAACCAATCTCGCAACCAGCCCCGATAATGGCGGGGCCGATCACGACTGCGTCGGCAAGGATCTTCGCGCCCGGCCCGACGTATGCAGGTCCGATGACGCGCGCCTGCGGATGCACGTAAGCGGTTGGATCGATCCACAGACCCGGCAACTTGAGCGGTAAATGATCAACAAAACTTTTTCGATGTTGAGGATCGTTCAGCAGGTTGACCATCGCGTTGAGATACCATTCCTCATTGCGGATGGCGATGATCTTGCCACTGATCGGGACCGCCTGCACCTTCAGGCCGCTCTCAGTCAGTCGCGGGATCAGCTGCTCCTTCATATCCTGATAGCCCTTGGTCTTGATGTAATGGAAGACGTCAGGCTCGCAGATGTACAGACCGGCCGGCTTGAGTTGTAGAAGGCGTTGCAGATCGCCCGCCGCATTTGCGTCAGCCGTGGCGGCGATCGTCAGCGTTGCACCGTTTTTCCGATGTTCGGAAATCAAATGTTCAAAGTCCACGTCAAGAAGCAGGCTGGCGCCCTGGACCACAATGAACGTATCGTTGCCGAGCCAGTCCTGGCAGTCTTTGATACAGCCAGCCGCGCCGCGCGGCATGGAATCTTCGCTGTAGTGGATTGTGATATCCGGGGTGGGATTGTATCCAAGCTGCTGGGCGATCGTGTGTGTTCGACCATTGGCGCTGATCGCCATGTGCCCGATGCCGGCTCGGCGCAGAGCCGCTAGAACGTGCTCGATAATTGGACGGTCCACCAAAGGCCACAAGGCCCGTGGTGCTTGTCTGGAGAGCGGGCACTGCCCGAACTCCTGACCACCCGCTAGAACAACTGCTTTCATGTCGTGCCTATCCCTTCCTGGGCCAGACCACGCCAAACGGTGCGTAGTCCTAGCAACTCCATCATGGAGCGCCGCATTCTCACCGCCTCCGGTGTGACGCGCCCGAACAACCTGGCTAGGACATCCAAGTCCATCTGCCAAGAGCATTTTCTCCGGCCGACCATTTTCTCGACCGTCACAATCAAAAGTACCATTTCTCCGGCGACGGACACAAGCATATTGTCAGATCCCGCGACGGATTTGGAACGTCCCACAATGTTATCCGCTCTGCGGACTCCATTGCGAACCACAACCTGTCAGCCGGAACAACTTTGCCCGGCTAGCAAACGTCTTTACGTTCGTTCTACGTCGATCAAGCAGTTCCAACTCTCGCAAAGTCAGTTCTGCTCCTTCGCGAATGCCTCAAACAGGCGTCATATCGCGCTGGACGATCCTTGTGTCTCTTCTCAGGTAGGATAGTGGATGTGGGCTTTACTCCGACTCCAATCTCCATCTACCGATTACTATGGCTTACGGCCGAACGACCGTCAAGTCTACGTTCGACTTCCAACTCGTGCTTCGCGTTTAACCTCGGATCTCCAGACGGGCTGCCAATTTGTCGTCAAGAGCGGCTTCCGCAGCCCGGCCACGTAACATCTACTACAAAAACTCTCCATATTGACATCGGCAAGGTACGTCCCGAGTATTAATTCTTGTGCCCGATAACGTCCGTCCGGTAATTTTCCAAGGCAGTACGCCATGTGGGAGCCCGAATTCCGAGCTCGGTCAGCGCGTCACAATCGAGCAAGCCGTTTACGGGCCTTGGCGCGCACGGAGAACGGCTTCGACACCACGCGGCCGACGTAACCGGGCGAACATCCCCGGCGCAATTGAATATCTCTAGCACGCCTTGCGCGACTTCGAACCATGTTACCGCACCTTCGTTGGTCACGTGCCAGATATTTCGAACGCCGGCGTCCAAGAGCTTCAGTGTAATTTCGCTCAGGTCAGTAGCAGATGTCACTTGTGTTAACTGATCATTAACCACTTCAAACGATTTGGCGGTTCGAGCCCGTGCTATAACGCTTGCCGGGAAGCAAGGTCCATACCGGCCAAAAAGCCCTGCTGTCCGGACGATAAGCCAGGGAAGATTGGCCATCCGAATCAACGATTGCTCCCCCAATAGCTTCGATTTCCCGTATGCAGACAGCGGCGCGGGCTGATCAGTTGGACGATATGGCCGGCCGATCTGACCGTCGAACACGTAGTTCGTGCTGTAATGGACCAGAACTGTGCCGAAACGACGACAGGCATCGGCAACGATTTCAGCAGCGTGGCCGTTCACGGCGTTACAGGTTGCTGCGTCTAACTCACATGCGTCTACTTTTGTATATGCGGCACAATTGAGTAGAAGGGATGGTCGATGAGCCTCGAATGTGCGTTGGACATCTTCGGGTCGAGTGATGTCGCAATCCTTGTGGGAAAGGGCGGTAAATCCGAGGCCGCGCCGTCGCAGCGAGTCCGCCAGCGCTCGAGCGACAAGTCCCGCGCCTCCAGTGATGAGGATGGATCTATAGAGGTCCAGCATCGTTACCGGGCTGCATACTGAGTCTCGTAATATTTCAGGTACTCGCCTGTCTTGATGGCGCGCCACCACGGTTCGTGCGAGCGGTACCATTCGATTGTCGACTTTATCGCTTCCTCAAATCGGCGCTTCGGAAACCAGCCCAGCTCACGCTGGATCTTAGCTGCGTCAATCGCATAGCGGCGGTCGTGGCCAGGACGGTCTTTGACATATTGAACGCTTTGATCCCAGTCGGCGCCCATTTCCATCAGGATCGTTTCAGTGATGCGCCGGTTGGTGATCTCGTTGTTGCCGCCAATGTTGTAGACCTCACCGAATTGGCCCTTGTTTAACACGGTCCAGATGGCATCACAGTGATCTTCGACATAGAGCCAATCGCGAATGTTGAGGCCGTCACCGTAGAGCGGAACCTTTTTCCCTTCCAGAATGTTCGTGACGAACAACGGGATCATCTTTTCGGGGAAGTGATAAGGCCCATAGTTGTTGGAGCAACGGGTCGTGAGAACCGGCATGTGAAACGTATGAAAGTAGGCGCGAACGAGGCAGTCACCGGCCGTTTTGCTGGCACTGTACGGGCTGTTGGGCTGAACAGAAGTCTCCTCCGTGAACCTGATCTCCGGACGGTCTTCAGGAAGTGATCCGTAAACTTCGTCGGTGCTCACCTGCAGGAACTTATCGACGCCGTTCGCCCGTGCGACATCGAGCAGCGTTTGGACACCGATAACGTTGGTTTGGATAAATGGTCCTGAATCCAGGATGCTTCGATCCACATGCGATTCGGCGGCAAAATTGATGACTTCGCGTATTCCGTGCTCGGTCCACAGTGACGTCAGGCAATCGCGATCGCAAATATCTCCTCGCACGAAGACCAACCGCGGATCTTCGAGAAGATCCTGCAGGTTGGCGAGATTTCCCGCATAGGTCAATTTATCCAGAGCAACGATTTTGACAGCCTCGTTGCGTCCGATGAGCATTCGCACGAAGTTGGAGCCAATAAACCCGGCGGCGCCGGTGACGAGAAGGGTACGCATATCACCTCTATCGGTCAGGACGCGAACAGTTCGGTCTGGTCCTTTAAGATCGGATGTTCGCGGTCTCGTCCCGACAGGATGGCCGAGGACTCGTCGATCGTCCAGTCGATGCCAAGGGCTGGGTCATTCCACCTGATGCCGCGCTCGTGTGTTGGCGAGTAGTAGGCCGTGACTTTGTAGACGACTTCAGTATTCGGCTCGAGGGTTACAAAACCATGCGCGAAGCCGGCAGGAACGTAAATTTGCCGCCAGTTTTCAGCACTAATGACGTCTTTGACGTGCTGTCCAAACGTGGGCGAACTGCGCCTGATGTCGACCGCTACGTCCAAAATTGCGCCGCGTATTACACGCACGAGTTTTCCCTGGGCCATCGGCGGTAACTGGTAGTGGAGCCCCCGCACAACCCCTTGCTCCACAGACAGCGAATGGTTGTCCTGAATGAACTCACCGTCAATACCGGCGGCCGCGAGCGCCTTGCGGCTGAAAATCTCCGAGAAGAATCCCCGATGGTCGCCGAATTTATTCGGCACCATGATCTTCACGTCGGGAATGTTAGTTTCGATCAGTTGCATCGGGCGACAACCTGCATGTTTTGGTGAAGTGAAGACCCAATCACTTCACATCTTTGTTTGCGCCGCTGCTTGCGACGGTATTGCACGCGCGAAGATAGAAGTCGATGTTCTCGCCGGCGTCGGCCCACCAGCCATCGAGTTTGTCGGCAGTCATTTCACCCCGTTGAATATAGGCGTTATTCACATCGGTGATTTCCAGTTCATTGCGGGCGCTGGGCTTCAGCGACTTAACGATTTCGAACACTTTGGAATCGAAGAAATAAATGCCGATGACGGCCCAGTTGCTCTTGGGTTCCTTGGGCTTTTCGACGATTTTGACCACTTTTGTCCCATCCATTTCGGCAATGCCGTAGGCCTGGGGATTTTCCACCTGGGAGAGCAGGATTTTTGCCCCTTCGCCCTGATGGCGGAAACGTTTCACCGCGTCGCCAATGCAGAACTCGACGATGTTGTCACCGAGGACAAGACAGAACGATTCGCCGCTGGCGAAATGTTCCGCCAGGCCAAGCGCCTGGGCGATGCCGCCTGCACCATCTTGATAGGTGTAGTTGAGATTCTTAAGGCCGAATTCCTTGCCGTTGCCCAGGAGTCGGATGAACTCTCCGACGTTGTTGCCGCCGGTGACGAGCAGAACCTCCTCAATACCGGCCTTGGCCATGCATTCGAGGGGGTAATAGATCATCGGTTTGTTATAGACGGGCAGCAGGTGCTTGTTGGTCACCTTGGTGAGCGGAAACAAACGGCTGCCGGTACCGCCGGCTAGTATGACACCTTTCATCTTGCGACTCCTGAGAAGCGATTTCTGTATCCAGTTTCAAGGCCCATTTCAAAGAGCCGGGACGATGCGCTTAGAGCGATCGATCAGTTAATGCATTGCCAGCATTTGGTCGTACGCGGCGAGTAGCTGTTCTTGCTGGCGCTCCCAGGCCAGTTGCGAATCATATCGCTGCTTACCGCGCCGTCCCATGGTGTCACGGCGTGGTTGATCGTCCAGCAGTTGAACGATCAACTTGGCGAATTCGGCCGGATCATTGTTTGTAGCGTAAGCGGCCGCATCGCCGGCACTGTAGAGCGTTTCGTGCAGGTCATAGGCGACGATCGGTTTGCCCAGGGCCATGTATTCCACGACTTTGGTCATCGTGGAAAAATCGTTCATGTCATTCTTGGGATCGGGGCAGACGCATACGGTTGCAGTGTTGAGATAATTGCTGATCACCCGGCCGTCGCTGATCCGGCCAAGGAACTGCAGTTCCCCGTTGAGTTGTGCTTCCTTTGCAAGCTGCTTAAGCACAGGGACCTCGCCGCCATCACCGATAAGTCCAAAGATCACGTCTTTTCGGCCGTGTGTGTGGATTACTTCGCGCGCCGATTGGATCAGCAGATCCAGGCCATCCTGCTTGTTCATGACCCCCAGATAGGCGATTAGATGCTTCTTGCCTTGAAGTAGCTCCGGAATCGGCGGCCCCTGAACCAGCCGGCCGGCTCTGGGAGCGTTGCGAACGATATAGACGCGATTCAGCGGCTTGCGCGATCGCGCGATTCCGATGCGCTTGAACGATTCGTTCGTCGCAAGCACCATGTCGGCGGCTTGGTAAGTCTTCTTTTCCAACCAGCAGAGAATATCGTATATCCGGCCCTGCCGATTGAACTTGGCGCGGAAGACTTCAGGGTTCAAATCGTGGTGATCGAAGAGAAATTTCGTCCCGAAGAAAAGCTTGAACGGCAGCGCCACGAGGAAGAGCAAATCCGGCGGGTTGCACGCGTGGATGGCGTCAATGCCACGCGTAAAGAAGATCCTGACACATAGCAGGAACATCCAGAACAGTGCATTGAGATATTCCAGGACATAGGCCGCCTGCGAATTGCCTTCCCGATGGGGATAGCGGTAGATGTCGATGCCGTCCAGACATTCCCTGGACAGGGTGTACTCGTACATCTTCGGGCAGATGATGCTGATCTTGTGCCCGTGGGCGCGCAAAGTCTGGGCAATCTGCCATGGCCTGCGGTCAAAGGGGACGGGCAGGTTCTCCACCAGAATGACAACGTGTTTGGGACGATGGGCAGCAGTCATGGCTTTCGTCCAGCTCCTCCAGCCAATCCCAAAACCTGTTGATTCCCCGCCTGAGATTTTTGGAATACGTCGATGCCTTCTTCACCAAACACCTCACGATTGAGCACCTCGCCGCCCACTGCGATGAACGTCGGCGTAAAACCGACGGTCCCGTTGCGGATAACCTGCGACCCTGGAAACAGGGCCTTCAGCTGGCGACGACTGATCAGCCGCACTTCACTGAAATCCGTACCTTTCTTGTACCGCTTCCGCAAATGATGATAGCCAAAATGGTATCCGAGGCGATGCTGCCATTTCTGCGGCAGCCATGTGATAAAGGGGAGCCGCATGTGCGGTTCAAACGGGAACCAGCGGTTGGGCGTCGTGACAAACCAGCTCTTGGCAACCCGCATGATCTCCGCCGCAAATACCTTTTGATTCGCTTCGCTGAAGAGGTGCTCGACCACTGCATTGCAATAGCAGACATCGAAGCTCTTGTCGGCAAAGGGGAGTTGAAGTCCATTGCCGCAGACGGCGGTGAGGCCGGGAAGAGCCTCCGCCGCCCGCTTTACGTTGGGGTAGAAAAGATTGACCAGGACAAGGCGGTCGCGATGCGGGTAGGTGTCGAGCAATTGCTTGTGCGGCTGATGCTCGTTGGGGGCTTCGCCGCCGAGGTCAAGTAAGCGCCATTCGGGCGCAGGCTTCATGATGTGAAAGAACAGGTCCAGCTTGCGCTGCCTGCTGCGATCACTGACGACGTGAAATAGTCGGTTCATCAAGCCCATTGATCACCGAACGGCTTCCTTCACTTCAAGACTCCATTCGTTCCTGTTCACGCCACAGTTTTACGATCAATCGAGACTCGTCTAGATCAACTGCATCCATCGGAATCGGCTGGTCGACAGCCACGTTTCGCAATAGTTTTACGTCCTCGGCCAAGCCCATTGGAAGATAACCGCGGCAGTTGGCGGCAGTGCCGCACTCGCCATAGGTGAGGAATCCGCCGATGCCATCAAGGACTTCGCCAGCTTTCAGATCGCGTTTTGCGATTGCGATCGTGTGTGCCACCGGTTTGCCGAGTGGCGCCACTGTGGCTTCCTTATAGATGACCGCCTCGGCCGCTGACAATGGTGTTTCGATGTGGCAGAGGTGATAGGGCCGGAAGAACAGGTAGTTGGGTCCGTCGCCCATCTTCAAGTATTTCAGGTACGGCTTGACCATCTGTTCGTGTTCGGCGCGGGCGATTACAAAGACGCCACCGCCGAAGTCACCACCGAGTGTGTAGTCGACGGTGGGCAGGCCGTTCATGACGGCCGAAGCCTCGAAATCCTTGAGGGCTGACTTGAGTTCCGTCTTTACGCCGACCATTCCACGCTTGGACGGAAGCAGGCCGGTGGCGTTGCAGATGACACCTTGTTCGATGTTCATCTTTGTGCCATCGGTGAATGCCGCGGTCATTCGCGGGCTTGTGTTCTGCTTAATCGCCCATTCCTTGATGGATTCAGGGGTGGCGCGGATGTTCATGAAGCCCTTGCAGTTCACGGCCGCACGAACTTCAAAACCGCACCCCCGGCAGTACTCGATGAGCCGCATCAATACGCCGGGCTGGTCGCCGTCGCTGTTGCTGTAGACAACGCCTGCATCGTCGGCTTTTTTCTTCAGGATGCAGCCGACGGTTGCGTCTGTTTCGGCGTTGAGGGACACAAAATGCTTTTTGTTCCTGATGCAGGACAACGCCTCGCGGGCACCCAGTTCCACCGCACCTGTCGCCTCGATGACTACATCCAAAGTTGAAACGGCCCCGGCGATTTCGGGAGCAGAACTGACGGCGGGACGTCGTTCGGCGACTGCCTGAGCCAACTGCTTTGGATCATCGCTTGTAAGAACGGTGGCTGGGTCGAAGCCGGCCAGCCGATATGCCTCGATCGCTTTATCGATGGAGCGGTTGACGACCAGCGATGGATACATCCCCGCGGTGCGGGACAACTGATAGACCAGACCACGCCCCATAAAGCCTGCACCGATCACGGCGGTGCGAATCGGCTCGCCGCGTTCTTGGCGGCGTCGAAGTTCTCTAAACAGATGCGTCATAAACCTTTAGCCGTGTGTTCAGACACTTCGACGTGCCTGCAATGCCTCACATATTCCCTCATGCGATTTTATCGGCAGAATGAATAGGAGGCTGATGGATCAATTCCGGCCACATCATGTGCCACACCCGGAGGTTGTCAAGCTGGGTAGTTGATAGGGATTGTGTGGGTATCTGTAACGGCAATAAACAGGGCCCGCTGGCCGCTGCTACGGACGGGCCGGGCGATTGGGGTGCATGCTAAAATGAGCGCGGTGAGACTCGAACCCACGACCTACGGATTAAAAGTCCGTTGCTCTACCAACTGAGCTACGCGCTCGAACGCAATTCGGGCCACACTATAGGGCTTTTGTTTTCCTGTTCCAGTGATAGCGGTATGATTGTCGTGCGCCTGGCGTTGGGTTGGCCAAGAGGTGAACGATGCATGGGTCTTGTATTGCTAAAATCACTGTTGTTTTGATGCTCTTTGCCGGGTGCGCGCAGGCGCAATTTGAGCCGGAGAAACCTGCCACGCCGACTACCCAGACGGCGCTGGCCAATGCCACTGCGCTGACGGCTCATCGGGCGTTCACGGACAACCTTGCGAAGTTCAAGGATGATGCGGATGTCTTGGTGCGCGAGGGGGTGCTGGCGAGCCGGAAGGAGAAGACTGTTCACGTCTGGGCGCGAGCAACTGCGTTGTTGCCTCAGGAGGCGATGGAATTTTTCTTGATTTCTGACAAGAGCGGAAAAGGGTACGAGGCGCTGTGCGAGTCTTTTGCCAAGCCCAGTGATGTTGAGGCGGCACTGGAATTCATTGGGTTGAAGCCGGGCCGGCCGGTCGATATCGAGCACAGTGTGTTTTGGCCGAAGGGCGATCGGATCCTGATTCATTTTGGCTGGATGGAGCCGCCAGCCGAGGGTAAGGGCGCTGGAGAACAGCGGACCGCGCGGGCTGAGGATCTTGTGATCGACACTGGAACCAACCACACGCTTCCTCAGGATGGGTTCGTGTTCTCGGGGTCGTACTGGTTGAAACCGGACGCGGACGTGAATGGGGGCAAGCCGATGTACGCACCGGACGTGCTGGATGCCGGGGCGATTGCGGCGAATTTCAATGACCGTGATTCGGTGTTGGACGTGCCCCGGCAGGCCGCGAAGGGTTTGGTGTATGGCACGTTGAAGATGAATCCGAAGTATCGGTTTAGGGCTGGCCAGGCGGTGGATGTTGTTTTTGAGCCGGAGTCGAAGGATGGGAAGTCGCGCGTGCGCGATCTGACGTTGACGGTGAGCATGCCACCTGGGAACGCGGGCCCGCAGGGGGCGAAATACACGCTGGTCGACAGCGCGGGCAAGAGCGCGATGGACGGGGAGAAACTGACCCATCTGCTCGCGGCTTTCAATTCGCTGAACGAGGCGAAGCTGGATCCGTTTGTCACAGTGCGCATCGACAAGGACATGACGCTGGAATCGGTGCAGCAGGTTTATCGCCTGCTGGCGGGGATGGACAACACGAAGGGGATTCGGATTGAGGCGCCGCCGGACGGGGAACTTTATTATCGCGCATTTTTTCCGAAGGCAGAACTGAAGGTGCGGGCGGAACGGCTGGGTCGGCCGTGGGAATTGCACTTGCAGGACGTGCAGGGAAAGGCGTCCGGCGAGTTGATACTGCCGGCTGACAAGATCAATGACAATGGGGGGAAGGGTGAATTGAAATGGCCGGCCCGGACCGCGAAGGAGATGGACAAGATTTTGGCGGAGAACAGCGATAAATGGTCGCAGGACGTGCTGATCTACGCCCCCCCTACTCTGAGTTACGGCGCCATGATGGACCTGATCGGTGTGTCGCTGAAGACACATCCGACCATGTTCGTGTTTATTGATATCCCCCTTCATTGATCAATCCTTTCCGAATTCGTAGATGGTGTTGAAGATGCTGGACTGCACCGGAGCGCCGTCGGCGGCTTTGATGTTGTAATCAATCTTCATCTGCATGCAGGGTTTCAGGCCTTCGACTTCGAGGATGACGGTCTTGCCGTCCGCGGTGGTTTTTGCGGACTTGATCGTCAGCGTGTCATGGCCGACTTTTTTGGGATCTTCCACTGAGATTTCGGGGGAGCCGTAGTTGGGGGTCCACTTATAGTTCCACATCTCGGCCGCGAAGTTGGCGGCGTCGTTGGCCAGCGAAGTGTCCAGCGCGCTGGTGAAGGTGATGCGGATTGTGGATTGGGTGACGTGGAGTTCCTTGGGGAGGTGGACTTCGCCGCCGGTGAAGCGAATGCGGTCGAAGCCGGCGTCTTTGCCGGCGTTGGTCTGCCAGCCTTTGAGGCCGGTGACGTAGAGCTGGCCGTCCTTGGGGTTGAAGCGGGCGCGCATGGCGCTGCTACTGAAGTGGATGGGCATTTTTACGACGCCGCCCTGAACCTGGCCGTTCACTTCTTCCTTCAGCACCTTAAAGATGGAGGAGGTGCCGTAGGAGAGGTGAAGGAGATCGCCTTTGAAGGGACCCCAAGCATCGCTGGTGACGAAGGCCTGGCCACCGCAGGAATTGTCCATGGTTTCGTGAGAGCCACGCACCGAATTGTGGGGGACCCAGCAGAGCGGTTTGGGTTGGGCGACGGTGGAGCCGTGAGCGCTGTCGCTGACGCCGAGGAACATGTTAGGCTTGACCCAGTGGAGCGGCGAGGTGGGGACGAAGCTGCCTTCGTTGTCGCCGCAGGTAACCTGGCCGTCGGGGCCGACGCACATGCCGTTGGGGGCGCGGAGGCCGTTGGCGTAGTGCTCCATTTTGGATCCATCTTTCGACACCTTCATGATGCTGCCGTGGTCGGCGGTGATTTTCTGGAAGCCGCCGCCACCGGCGTGGACCGGGCTGCCGAAGGCGAAGTAGAAGTTGCCCTGGGGATCGGTCTGCAGATCGAAGGCGAAGGCGTGGAAGGCGGTGGTGAGCTGCCAGTCGTTGTTGAAGTTTTCGTAGAAGTCGGCCTCACCGTCCTTGTCGAGGTCGTTGAGACGGGTGATCTGGTCGTGCCCGACGACGTAGATCGTGTCATCGACGATCTTAAGGCCGAGGGGTTGGAAGAGGCCGGTGGCGAAGCGTTTCCACGTGACGTGGTCGAGTTTTTCGTCGATGCCGGAGACGATCCAAACGTCGCCGGACCAGGTGGAGACGGCCGCCTTGGTGGGATCGGAGGTGAAGAAGTCGAAGCCGCCGATGCGCATCCAGGCGTCGTAGGGGTTTTCAAAGGGGACGGTGACGTTGTCGACCACGTAGGGCTCTTTGTTTTTCTCGGGCGCGGGAGCGATGACGCCTTTGGTTTCGACGGTTTCCTTCCAGAGGGTGGGGCCGCCCTTGGTGAGGGCAGTCAGATCAGCGGGCTTGGCCGATGCTTTGGCAATGGCGGCGAAGGAGTCGTCGATGTCGTTGCCGTTGGCGATAAGCAATTTGAAATTTGTCGGGCTCTTGATCTCGGGGAGATGGAGAACCAGCTGATCGTCGGCGTTGATCTCGAGCTTGGCGCCTTCGGGTGCGCCGACAAGGGCGAAGTGTTCGGTGCCGAGGGTGGCGGTGCGGCCGGTGATTTTGCCTTCCATTTTGGAGGGCTTGGTGGCCGGCGGGTCGGGTTCCTGACCTTTGGGTTTCTTTTTGGGTTCGGGGACGGGAATTTCGGGATTGCCGTCGGCGAGCATGAGGGCCAGCGGTTTGGCCGACGCGCTGATGTTGTAGGTCAGCGCGATTGCCTTGACGTCGTTGCTGCTTTCGAGGCTCGGGGATTGGAGGACCTGCGCAGTGCCGACGGAATAGGAGAGGACGACGTCTGCACCGTGGCGGTAGAGGCCTTTGTAGTGAGCCGATTCCTTGGGGAGCGGGCCTGCGGGCGGGAGGGGCTTGATGTCATCGGGGCGCGGGTCGTTGAAACTGCCGGAGGCGTCGGCCCAGCCGGGGAGGTGCGGGGTTTGGAAGAGTGGCGTACCGGGGAGAGTGGGGTTCCAGCCGTGTTCGCCGTCGAAGATCAGGCCGCGCCATTTGATGGGAGCGCCAATCCAGGCGGCGCTGACACGCAGCAGGTCGGCGTCGAAGATGATGCCGGCGTCCCAGTCTTCGGTGAGCTTAATGGCGATGCCGCGGGCGGTGGAATCGCCGGTGAAGCTGCCGGGGCCGTTGTCGAATTTGGCGTTGGGGGAGGTGACGTAGGAGTACTGGAGGAAGGGGCCGTAATCCATCTTCTGCCAGCGCGGGCCGGCTTTCTTCTTGGCCGGGGTTGCGGGCTGGTCGGCCGCGAAGGCCGGGATGTTCGCGGCAGCGAACATGGCGGGGAGGGCGAGGGAGAGGGCGAGGCGAGACAGGTTGTGCATTCGGGGTCTCCGGCGAAGGTCTGGTTGTGTGATGAACGGGAACGATTGACTATACCGAGGTGGTTGGTGGGCGTTTTGGTTGAGACCGGAGAGGTGAGACTTGAAACAAGAGACTCGAGACTGAAGGCCGCGTTTGAATGCAGAGTTCAGAGGGATTTTTGCGTCGCAGATGCGCGCAACAAATGTGTATGGGCTGGCGGAAATGGTGGGCGAGGAATTCAAGTGTTTGCGCGGCCGATGCTTGTCTTCAACGTGAAGTTTTTTGCTGGCGAAAAAACCGACCCCAAAGCGACATAGAACCGACCCTAAAGTGTCCCTCAAACGACCCTGAACCGACATAGAACCGACCGTTTTTGACCCTGAAACGACCCTGTTTCGACAGAGTGCTGAGGACTGAGTGCTGGGTGCTGAGTGGGCGCGAAAATGCGCGCAATTTTGTTGGATGTCGGGTGCTTGAGACTGGAAACTGGAGACTGGAAACTTGAAATACGACGCTGTTTTGTGTGCGCAATTGGGTTGGATGTCGCTTTTGCTCGGGTTGCTTTTTACAAGTGCTTGTTTGGGCGATGATTGGGATGAGGCGGGGGTGGCGGCTGGTCGTTTTAAACCGACCAGTAACCGACCTGTGACCGACTAGCAAACGACTACTAACCGACCACCTTTCGACTCGCTGCGATTTGCCCAAGGCTGGACAATCGACACTGCCTCTTAATTGCTGAGGACGGAGGGATGGTCGCTCGGGAGAGGGGCGAATCGGTGTGCAGCGTGCGTGGAAGAACTTGTATGCGATGGATGAAAATCGAGGTAGGAAATTCAAGTGTTGGCTTGGCCGATGTTTGTGTTTGGGCTGCGGCGCGTGGCCGGGGAACAAATTGCCCCCTTTGCGCCCCTGAGATCTCCCCTTTTTCTCCCCATTTCCTCCCTCGATCGACTGGAAATCACCCTGTTTTCTCCCCGAAATCTCCCCTTTTCGACTTGCTGGGCTGCGCTCAAGACAGGCAAAGCGATTGGGTGCTTGAGACATGCAATTTGAGACTTGAAACTGGAGGGGGACTCGGAGGAGAGAGGGGAACGACGACGGGCACGAACTCAGTTTGGGGATTGGAGACTGGGTTGATGTGGTGCGGGCGGGATGTGCCAACTCGGAGCGACTGGCATTGGCCGCTTGCATGAACGGGTGGGTGACTGGTTGCATGGTGTCCCTCCTTGCGCGTGGACTGGCCGATGTTTTTGATGTAACCGCTCAGTCCATTTCCTGATAAATCACGCAACCGGCGGCGCGTCGCGTCGCTCGCGTTTTGCGGTGATGGCGGCCGTGAGGTAATCCAGCACATTCCCGCCACGCAGTTCCACAGTCTTCATCACGCTCAGCATCCGCTCCACAAACCGGCATCCCGCCTGACTGTGGCTCCCGAAGCTGGTCTTCCGCCAGATCACCGCCGCACGCAGCATCCGCTCGGCCAGGTTGTTGGTCGGCTCCAGACCCTCCACCCGCGCAAACAACCACATGCCCATTTCCCGCTTCAACACGTTGCGGCAGAATCCCGCCGTCTTGGGGATGCCGCTC
>JBBRHH010000025.1:0-22510 GCA_038222915.1 Tepidisphaerales bacterium | reverse complement strand
TCCGAGCCTTGGACAGCTTAGAAGTTGACCATGCCCCATTTTGAGCGTTAAAGATGTCAGCGACATCGCTTACCACCCCCCCATCATCGCCTCCAGCAAATATTGCGACGTTCCCTGCACCACCTGCCGCGAGCCCCCCAGGTGGTTGAGACAGATTCGTGCTGGACCTAAGACCCGTCTGTGCATCATAAATGTCGACACCGACGCCAGACGTAAACAGTGCCTTGCCTCCAACCGCCAAAGCGATTTCGTGGCCAGTGGCGTACGTGAGTTTGGCGGTCGACCATTTCCCCGTTGCCGAGTCATAAATATCGACGGCATTGACCGGCGCACCAATCTCGCCGCCTGCAAATATTGCCTTGGTGCCAACTGATACTGCGCCGATCCCACCGCGCGCAAGCGACAACTTTGCGGTCGTATGTACCAGGTCGCCCGCGCCTGAAATCGGACGTGAGGCCACTACGGCTGGAAGGGCGTGGCTACATAGCAGTCTTGGTTCCAAGCTCTCAACTCTATGGGTGGAACAGGATTGGATCATAATCAAACACCTGCTACGAACGAACTGGCGTTACATGCCCTGTTTGCTGATACGGTCAAGCGTGTGGGCTTTCGGGCCGGACCTTGTCGATTTCTAAATCGTAAACGCATGTTGTTGTGTGCCGAAGTGTCAGGGTGGAGTGGATGATCGTTGCAGGCATCAAACGAATTGAAGGGGATGATGCCGTCGCGGAAGGCTCAAGAGAGGCGGCGCTCAAGTGGATTCGCGCTTCGAGCGATGCGATTGAGGAGTTTTGAACTGCAAAAACGTATCTGGATTGCATGACTTAATCCGATCGGCAGATTTGACAGGCTGAAATCGTACCATTTCTCGTGGGGATGTAATAGCGTGAGGAGGGCGGGAAGAGATTGGCTTTTATTTTGGAGCCGGGGGCCGGTCGAGATGAAATGGACTTCTTCCATTGTCTTTGGGGGATATGAGGTATTCGTGCCGTGGGATAGGGGACAAGGGCGAAGACAAGCTTCGCCCCTACGTGGTGTGGAACGCGTGGGGATGGGATTTGGGCGTCGCCTCGCTGCGCGAGGCCGGAGTGCTCCAGGACTTCGCTGCGCTTCGGTCGCGGGTACGCGACAATGCTGCGCATTTCCTTGCGCTTCCTGACGTGGGGGCTGTGTGATTGGACACTGGGTGGACGGTGGGCTAGATCCTTCAGTCGCTGTCGCTTCATCAGGATGACGTGGATGGTTATTGCGCGATCTTAATTTTGAGCTGCTGCTGGCGCTGGTTGGACCATGGTTGCTGAAGCAACCACGCCGCGCCAGGAGCTGACGGAGGGGTGGATTTGGGGCGGTTGCGCGTCTCGCATTTCCTTGCGCTTCCTGACGCGGGGTGCACCTTTTGGAACATGCCGCATGCGCCTTTCCCGCCGCGCGATTGATGGAAAGTGCGCGGAGGATTTCGTGCATAGGTCGTGGAGCATGGGCGGTGAATTGGCCAAGTTTGGGCGCTCCGGTCGGGTTTGGTGGAGGGGCAAGTGGGTTTGGCTATTCAGGTTCGGATTTCAGAACGTCGCGTTTCCCGACACGAAGTTCAGGTCCTCAAAATCTTCGATATTGGTTATGAAGACGTTTCCGAAGCCTGTTGCGTCAATCATCACTCCGCCGCCTGGATAGGTATCTAAATACCAATCACTGGCCGGGTCGCCGGTGCGCGCAGCAAAGATGTTCATTACGGTTCCAGGCTCACCGTGATAGGTAATCTTATCTCCAGCTCGGATAGGGCGACCGGTTTGATAACAGAAGGTAGTCACTGACATCTTTAATGTACCAAGCTTTTTGTCTGGCGTAGGCGACGAAACATCTCGTGAGATTCGCGGGGCGCGACTGTTCTTGCGGGCGCGACCAAGGCGGTGCCGAGCATGGTGCAAGCGTTTAAGTTCCCACGATCCCTTTAGAACTGGCCTGATTGCCGTTCCTCAGAGTAGAAATCCGAAAAAGCCAGTATTGCAGCCCGCTGATCGTCCGAGAATGTGCTCGTCGCATTTTCACGGTGCTGCGCATCGGTCCAATAGAGCAGATTGGTGAATGCCCAGGAGTGAACGGCTTCGTTTTGCAATACATAGACCATGAATCGAGGGATGTGGAACCGAAAACCTTCGACGTCCATGAAGGAGAGCGTGTCGGAGAATTTATCGAGCTTCTCGTCCGAAATGTCCTGCCAGCGCACTTCGGTATCGAGCGCCCGCGCGGCCTGGACTTCCTCCGCCGGTGCGTAATCGTCCATTGCCCGGGCCTGGTGAAGGGAGACGCCGTTGCCTAACTCGACGCCGTCAAATGCTGCTTCGATCTGACGAATCAGCTTGGGTCGGATTCGGTCGCGCTCTTCCTCCCACTCCTGTTGAAGTGAACGCGCCTTGCCGCTACGAAGGTGATTGTACTCTTCGTTCATAGTCGAATGATACTGTGTGTCCGTTGAGTCTTTATCAGAATTCCCCGTGCACCCTGGACGCTCGGAGAGTTTTCGACGCCGGCGGTGCGAAGAGAGGTCCGGCAAGCCGGGACCCTACCAAGAGGTCGGATGTTGCGGGGGAGTGGACGCAGGGCAAACGCGTTTGGCCAACAAGTTGGCCAAAGAGCCCTCACCCAACCTCTCCCGGCGTACCGGGAGAGGAGCAGGAAATGCAAACGCGATCGCCTGGGACTGGACGCGAACTTTATTTGGTGTGATGGGGAGCGTGAGGGCGATTTGCGTATACTGGCTTGCGATGTTTCGATTGACCCGGCAGGTTCGGTTTTCGATTAACACTTCCGGTGACGGGGCGGCGCGTGGTGATTCGGACCGTGGTGGGGTGAGCAATGGGTATGGGGGGTATCCTTCGCTGGCGGGGGTGGGGCATTTTTTTGCTTTGGATGTTTCTGTGGCGGGGGAGCTGAATCCGGCGAGTAGTTATCTGGTGAACATCAAGGATATTGACCGGCGGGTGCGGGAGGCGGGGGTGGAGGTTGTGGCCGGGGCGATTGGGGCGGGGCGGTTTGGCGGGGGCGGCGGGGTGGTGGGGGAGTTGTTTGATTTGCTGGATGGCGCTTGGGGTGGAGTGGGGGGCGGGGTGGGGCTGGAGCAGGTTCGGCTCTGGTTGAGTCCTTATCTTTCAGTTGGCATGTTTTCCACGGAGCGGCCCATGGTTCGTCTTAGTCAGAAGTTTGAATTCTCGGCTTCGCACCGGCTTTTCAATTCGGCGCTTTCGGATGAGGAGAATCGGAAGATCTTCGGCAAGTGCAGCAATCCGTATGGACATGGACATAACTATGAATTGCAGGTGACGCTGCGCGGCGAGCCGGATGCGAACGGGGTGGTGGCGGAGGTGCCGGCGTTTGAACGGGTGGTGGCGGAGGCGGTCGTTGAGCGGTTTGACCATAAGAATTTAAATATTGAAGTGCTGGAGTTTAAAGAGCTGATCCCGAGCGTGGAGAACATTGCCCGGGTGATTTACCGGATTCTTAAGGGAAAATTTACAGAGGGCGGGGCGATGCTGCAGTCGGTGACGGTGTGGGAAACGCCCAAGACCTGGTGTGAATATTCGGAATAGCACGGGCTCGAAAATCGAAAACGGGGGCGTGTTGGAATAAATGATAAAACTGGATGATTTGATCGATACAAGGTAGGCTGACAATTGCGATCTGGCTGGTGGCGGATGCCGGACGCGCGGTGAACATGTCAACGGTGAGTTTTTTTATGTATTGCGGCATCTCACGGATGGGCCGTAAGAACAGAGTGAATATTTGAGGTCGTATGTGCGGCCTCATTCCCCGTGTGTCGCGTGGCGATGCCGGATTTGGAATCCATCCTTTTTTCGAAGGGAAGTTTTATGAACCGTATGAATGCAAAGAGCGTGACCAAGACCCTCGCGGCCGTTGCGTTGGGCGGAATGCTGAGCGGAGCGATGGCGACATCCGTCGGTGGTTGTAAATCTGACTCGGCCGGTACGCAGGTCCAGCCGTCGGCGGCGGCCGCGCATGACTGCAAGGGCAAGAACGCCTGCAAGGGCCAGGGCGGCTGCAAGACTGGTGACAACGGCTGTAAGGCCAAGAATTCCTGCAAGGGTCAGGGCGGCTGCAAGTCGGTCTGATCTGAGCCTGGTTTAAGTTTATTCCTGGTCCCGTCGCGTTGCACCGGCCTTGATTGGCCGGTGGGGCGCGGCGGGATCTTTGTTTTGGGGGTTGGTGAATGGGTCATTGAGCGGGCCATTGATTTTGACTTGCCCGCCGGTCGTCCCTAGACTCAAAATTTTTCCGCCTTTGGAGACGTGGCGACATGATGGATGCGGCGATATCGAAAGCGTCGGCGCTGGTGGAGGCGCTTTCCTATATTCAGCGATTTAATAACAAGATCATTGTCGTCAAAGTTGGCGGCTCGATCATGGACGATGAGGATGCGCTCTCGAACATCCTGACCGACATCGTCTTTATGAACTATGTGGGGATGCAGCCGATCCTGGTGCATGGCGGCGGCAAGGCGATCAATCAGGCGATGGAAAAGGCGGGCCTGGTGCCGCAGATGGTGCAGGGGCGGAGGTATACGGATGAGCGCACGCTGGCGATTGCGGAGCATGTGCTGTGCAATCAGATCAACCGGTTCATAGTCGCCTTTATGCAGGCGCAGGGGTGTGATGCGATGGGGCTGCATTCGCTGTCGAGTGTGGTGCTTTTTGCGGAGAAGCTGTATTTGCAGGGGGAGGATGGCCGGCGGATTGACCTGGGGTATGTGGGGGAAGTGAAGAATGTGAATGCGCGGCTGTTGCAGTTGCTGGTGCAGGCGGACTCGATTCCGTGCATTGCTTCGACGGCGCGGGATGCGGCGGGCGGGACGTTGAATGTGAATGCGGATACGGCGGCGGGTGCGGTGGCGTCGGCGATGAAGGCCGAGAAGCTGGTGATCGTGTCGGATACGCATGGGATTCGGCTGGATCCGAAGGACCCGAACAGCCTGGCGCCGACGCTGAAGGTGGCGGATATTGAGCGGATGACGCAGAGCGGGGCGATATCGGCGGGGATGCTGCCGAAGGTGGAGGCGTGCGTGGCCGCGCTCAACAGCGGCGTGAAGCAGGTGCACATTGTGGATGGGCGCATCGAGCATGCGCTGCTGCTGGAGATTTACACTGAGGCGGGAATCGGGACAGAATTATTTTTGTAGGCCGCCGCGCTTTAGGGGCGAGGTTGAGTTGATCATGGATCATTTTATTACGGTTGCCGAATACAGCGGCGAAGAGTTGCGTCATTTGCTGGACGTGGCGAAGCGCCTGAAGGCCGAGTATCTGGAGCGCGGGAAGAACGATCCGATTCTCGGTGGCCAGACGCTGGCGATGATTTTTGAGAAGCCCAGCCTGCGGACGCGGGTGAGCTTTACGGTGGCGATGAATCACCTGGGGGGCAGCGCATTCATGATTCGCCAGGAAGAGGTGGGGCTGGGGCGGCGCGAGCCGGTGAAGGATGTTGCGCGGGTGCTGGCGGGGATGTGCGACGGGATCATGGCGCGGACGTTTGAGCATGAGCGGGTGCAGGAGATGGCCAAGTGGTCGAAGGTGCCGGTGATCAACGGGCTGACGGATCGGAGCCATCCGTGCCAGGCGCTGGCGGATGTGATGACGATTGAAGAGCACTTTGGAAATTCCAAGGGGCGGACGGTGGCGTTTATCGGGGATGCGAACAATATGGCGCGGTCGGTGGCGGTGGCGTGCGGGAAATTTGGGATGCGGTTTGTTCTGGCATCGCCGAGTGCGTATCGGATACCGGCCGATGCGCTGGACCGGATCATGGCGCAGACGCCGGAGATGGATCTGGTGACGACGACCGATCCGATGGACGCGGTGCGCGAGGCGGACGTTGTGTATACGGATACGTGGGTGAGCATGGGGCAGGAATCGGAGAAGGCGCAGCGGCTGCTGGATTTCGCGGGGTATCAGGTGGATGAGAAGCTGATGGCGAATGCGCCCAGGCATGCGGTGGTGCTGCATTGTTTGCCGGCGTATCGGGGGCTGGAGATCAGCGAGGAAGTGATCGAGGGGCCACAATCGCTGGTGTTTCCGCAGGCGGAGAACCGGTTGCATTTTCAGAAGGGGTTGCTGGCGGTGCTGATGGGGAAGAAGTGAGTCGCCGCGCGGATTATTGCCGGCCGTATTTCTGAAGCATGTTCAGGGTGGCGCGCAGGTCTTTGGGAAGGGGGGCGACGATTTCTGTTTCATTGCCGGTCGGATGAACGAATCGCAATTTCTCTGCGTGGAGTGTGAGGCGCTCAATGAGCGGTCGTTGTTCTTCGCCGCGCTTGGCGCGATAGTCGCGTTTAATTGTGCTGAGGAATAATCCCACAGGCGCGCCTGCGCCTACGGGGTTGTAGAGGGGGTCGATGGCGAGGGGGAGGCCGATGTGTTTGAGGTGGACGCGGATCTGGTGGGTTTTGCCGGTTTTTGGAAAGACGCGGAGTAGGGTGAGGCCGCGGAAGGTTTCGGCGATTTCCCAATGGGTGCGGGCGGGGCGGCCTTGTTTGGAGACGACCATGCGGTCGCGCGAGGACGGGTGGGGGGCGAGGTTGCCTTCTATTTCGCCGGATTGTTCGGTGGGGCGGCCGATGACGAGGGCGAGGTATTCCTTTTGGATGGTGTTGTTCTGGAACTGGTGGGAGAGGTGGCGCTGGGCTTCGATGGTTTTGGCGAAGAGGAGTACGCCGGAGGTGTCTTTGTCGAGACGATGAACTACGCGGATGCGGGGGTCGGATTGGCCGGTGTGGGGGAGGTTGGACTGGGCGGCGATTTCTTCGAGGCAGCTGGTTTTTTCGGCGCGGCCTGGGATGGTCGCGAGGCCGGCGGGCTTGTTGATGGCGATGAGGGAGGGATCGTCGAAGAGAATGGAGAGTTTGGGGGGCGCGCTCATTTGTGTGGCAGGATGCCGCCCTGTTCGTACTTGCGGACCATTTCGGAGATGCGGGGCTGGACGGGTTTGATGGAGAGGCTTTTGCGGTAGTAGCTGAGGCCGGCGATGCGTTTGGCGTCGTCAACTTCGTTGCTGCGTTCGTATTGGCCGATCATGGCGTCGCCCATGCCGTTGAGGGCGAGAAGGTTGCGGGGCTCGCGGCGGAAGACGGAGCTGAATTCCTTGAAGGCGTCTTCGGGCCGCTCGGCGAGGAGGAGGGCGCGGCCGTAGCGTTCGCGGATTTGTGTGTTGTCGAGTTTGCGGAGGATTTCTTCGTAGACGGCGGCGGCCTGGTGGCCTTTGCCCTGGGCGATGAGGTTTGCGCCGAAGTTGCGGGCGACGTCGAGGCGGTTGGCGTCGAGCTCGAGGGCTTTCTGGTAGGCGGGCTCGGCTGCGCCGTAATCGTGGCTTTCGTCGAGAACGACGGCGAGGTTGCCCCATGCTTCGGGAGATTTGGGATCGAGGTCGACGGCTTTCTGGGAGTAGGGGACGCCGAGGTCGGCTCGGCCGAGGGAAGCGTAGGCGAGGCCGATGTTCATGTTGGAGCGCATGTCGGTGGGTTTGAGCCGCAAAGCGCGGAGGTAGCTGACGACGGCGTCGCGGAGGTGGTCGAGGAGATGGCTGGTGAGGGCTACGTTGTAGTGGTTGGTGTAGACGTAGGGGTCCATCTCAGCGACAAAGCGGTAGTGTTCGAGGGCCTTGTTGTAGTCCTGCTTGTCGCGGTAGATGTTCCCCAGGGTCTGGTGGGCCATGATGTTCTTGGGGTCGGCGCGGAGCGATTGTTCGAGGTAGAGAACGGCTTTGTCGAGGTCGTGTTGCTGGTAGGCGAGGGCGCCTTTGACGTAGGCGTCGGCGGGGGCTTCGCGTGAGTTTTGCAGGGGTATTTCGGTGGGGACGGATGTGCAGCCGGTGAGATGCCAAGTCGACAGGGCTGTGGCCGACGCGAATATGGCTCGGCGGAGAAGGCGGGTTGAGAGGGGGAGTGATGCAGGCATGAACGATTATGCGGGCGGGACATTACAGGACGCTGGCCTGACGACGGGCCGAATATAAGCACCGTCGTACATGTCGGTCAAATGGGAGGTGGAGCAGCAACCAAAGGAGCGGCGTCAGCAAGTTGACCCTCCTGCGCGACGTCTCTACTATTTGGCCACCCGACGGAGCGGTTCGTCGCTGGTGCGAGATTTGCGAGTGTGCCGAGAGTTGGCCGAAAATCGCGGCATCTTGCGGAAGGACCGGTCGTGCAGTTGCTGATTGCCATCCCTGTTCACAACGAGTTGAAGTACGTCAACCAGGTGTTGGACAAGGTGCGGACTTTTCACAAGGACGTCCTGGTGATCGACGATGGGAGCACGGACGGCACGGCCGAACTGCTGGCGGATCGGCAGGATATTCGACTGGTGCGGCATGCGGTGAACCGGGGGTATGGCCAGAGCCTGATCGACGCATTCAAGTATGCGGACGAACATGGGTTTGACTGGGTCATCACCATGGACTGTGACGAGCAGCATGAGCCGGAGATGATTCCGGAGTTTATTCGAGCGATTGAGACGGATCGGTGGGACATCATCAGTGGGTCGCGGTATATGCAGCCGCGGCAGGATGACGATCTTCCGCCGGGGGACCGCCGGCTGATCAATGCGACCATTACGCAATCGCTGAACGAGTTGTTTCACTTTGGAATTACAGACGCGTTTTGCGGGTTTAAGGCGCATCGCGTGGCTGCCATGCGGCGGGTGCATCTGGACGAGCAGGGGTATGCGTTTCCACTACAGCTTTGGCCTCAGGCGGCGCATGCGGGATTGCGCATCACCGAGATTCCGGTGCGGCTGATTTACAACGATCCGAACCGGCATTTTGGTGGTATTCTCGATGATGCGGCCGAGCGTTTGAACCATTATATGGGTGTGTTGAAACGGGAACTGGCGCGTCTGCAAACGGAGGAACGCCGTTCGGACGCCGCCGTTTCGTGCTGTTGCCCATGACCCAAGTGCTCCAGCGTTATTCCGATTGGAAGGCACCGAGCGAAGACGGACAGAAGCTGATCTGGCCGGAGCCGGGGGTGATTGCGCAACAAGCCGTGCAGAATGCGAAGCTGCTGGGCGGGGCGGATGAGGTTCGGGTGCAGGGCGTCTCGCTGCCGGAACTGCGGACGGCACAGCGGACCTGGATCGGGCATAAGCAGGACGGGCAGCCGATTTTTGGGACTGGGCATCAGACGGAGCTTCACCATCCCGGCGTCTGGGTGAAGAATGCTTTAATCAATGCGCTAGCCGAGAAGGCGGGCGGGGCGGGGTATCACTTTAGTATTGAAACGGATGCGCCGAAGCATTTGCACTTGCGCTGGCCGGGGGGATCGCAGGCGATTACCGATGACCCGCATCTGAACGATGCGGCCTGGACGGGATTGCTGGACGGGCCGTCGCCGCTGCATGTGGATGAGTCGCTTGGGGCGCTGGAGGGCGCGGCGGAGAAGTGGTCGGCGCGGCCGATGGCGATCGAGTTTCTGGCGTCGCTGAAGCGACTGTCGCTTGAGTCGTCTAATCTGGCGTGGCAACTGACCAACGCATTGCATCAGCTGGATTGGGAGTTAGGCATGCGGCATCACGCGATGCTGGCGGGGCCGATGTGGATGTCTCCGGCTTATCTGGTGCTGGTGCATGAAATTCTTGCGCGGCCGGAGAAGTTTGCGGGCATTTACAACGGTGCGTTGGGGGAGTTTCGGCTTGAGCAGGGGATTCGGAGTGTCGGTCGGCCCTGGCCGGACTTGCGGGTGGAGGGTGATACGTGCGAGGTGCCGTTCTGGATTGACTCGCCGGCGGCAGGGACGCGGAGGCGCGGGATTGTCGCGCGGGGGACGGACGGCTGGACGATTACGGCGGGTGGGGGCGAAGTGTTTTGCTTTCGGGCCGGGGCGGAAGGGTGGGGTGCGGCCGATGAGTTGATGAAATTTCTGCGGCGCAATGACCTGGTGATTTCGCCGCGGGCTTTGACGCTGACTTTGTTTTTTCGACTGTTTATCGTGGATCAGTTTGTGCATGGGATTGGCGGCGGCCGGTACGATCAGGTGACGGATCGGGTGATTGAGGGATATTTTGGGATGGAAGCGCCGGCGTTTTCGGTGACGACGGCGACAATGTATTTTCCGGATGCGGTGAACCGGCAGCGGATTAATCTGAGGCCGGTGCTGCTGGAGGGGCGGCGGTTGCGGCACGGTTTGTTGAGTGACGAAAAGACGAGAATTGTAAAACAGATCCAATTGCTGCCGCGGCACTCGCGTGAACGACAGCGTCTGTTTTATGATATGCATTCGAAGCTGACGGCCGGTTTGGCTCAGCCGATGTTTACGGAATGGGAGTCGAGGCTGGAACAGACGCGGAAGATGGTGGCGGCGCAGGCGCCGCTGTTCGATCGCGAGATGTTCTTTGCGATGCAGCCGGCGGAACGATTGAACGACATGCTGCATCGGTACCAGAAAGCTGTGGGCTGACACGCTATGAAACTGGCTTTTTCCACAAACGCGTATACGCGGTTTAGTTTGGTTGAGGCGCTGCGCGGCATAAAGGCGGCGGGATTTGCGGGGGTGGAGATTCTGGCGGATACGCCGCACGCTTATCCCGAAGCGATCGACGATGTGATGACGACTGAGATTCGGCGCGAATTGGATACGATGGAATTGCAGGTGAGCAATATCAACTGCAACTGCACGTTCGGCTATTGGAACGACGCGCCGCCCGAGCCGTATTTTGAGCCGAGTTTGATCAGTCCGAACCCGGAATATCGGGCGGACCGGACGCGGCTGATCTTGAAGACTTTGAACTTTGCGAAGGCGATGGGGGCGAAGAATATCAGTATTACCAGCGGCCGGATGCTGGGCGGAATGCCGCCTGCGCCGGCGGCGCGGCAATTTGCGGAATCGATGAAGCCGATTCTCGAGCGCGCGGATACGCTGGGAATTGATGTGGGGATTGAATGCGAGCCGGGGTTGTTTCTGGAGTTTGCGACGGAGCTGAAAGAGTGGATCGACCGGCTGGGCCATCCGCGATTTGGGGCGAATCTGGATATTGGGCATAGCCAGGTGCTGGGCGAGCCGATTCCGGAATCGGTGAAGCTGTTGGCGGGGCGGATTTGGAATTTACATGTTGAGGATATTCCCGGGCGGAAGCACTATCACCTGATTCCGGGCGAGGGGACGCTGGATTGGGCGGCGCTGAAGGATGCGCTGGTGGCGATTGACTACAAGCGATTCTTGACGGTTGAGCTTTATACGTACACGCAAAATCCGCAGTATGCGGCCGAGATGAGTTATGCGTTTTTGAGCCGGATCTTTGGATGAAGCGGGTGACGCTCTATACGAAGCCGGGATGTCATCTTTGCAATCCGGTGCGGAAAACGATTCTCGACGCGCGGCTGGTCAGACCTTTTGAGTTTGAAGAACGGAATATTCTGGACGATCCGGCCGACTTCGAACGATTTCGCGAGGCGATTCCGGTGGTGACGGTCGACGGGGCGGAAATTGCGCGTTATCGGCTTGCGACATCGGTTTTGATGGCCGCCCTTGGGGCCGATGCTGGGTGTTGATCGAGCGGTTATCGAGAAAACAGCGAAAATTTGACGGGCGGTGTTTGAAATGCGCGCATTTTTGGGATACAAGAGGGTTGGTTTCGACCTTTACCACAAGGAGCCAAGGATGGCTAAGACACTTGCTGCACTGGTCCTCGGTGCCGCGCTGATGGCAGGATGCCAACAGCAGACGGCAATGATCGACACTCTTCCCGCACCTACATTTGATGGGCCAAACACTGCGCCGGCACGGCCTGCGCCGGTGATGGTTCGCGCAACCCCGCCGGTTGCGCCGGCGCCACCGAAGGCCGAAGTGAAGCCTGCGCCGTTTACGGGGATTCCTACTGCGTGGGTGCCGTCGGCGGCTGTGAAGCCGCGGCCGTGGCAGTGGATTGTGGTGCATCACAGTGATACCGCGGGCGGCGGCGCTGCAGCGTTTGATCGTTTTCACAAGGACAAGGGGTGGGATGAACTGGGGTATCATTTTGTGATTGGAAATGGGACGGATACGGCGGATGGCCAGGTTGAGGTGGGGCCGCGCTGGCCGAAGCAGAAGTGGGGTGCGCATGCGAAGACGCCGGACAATCGATTTAATGATTTCGGAATTGGAATTTGCCTGGTGGGCAATTTCGACAACACGCATCCGACGGCCGCGCAGATGCGGTCGCTGGTGAAGCTGGTTGCGTATCTGGAGAAGACTTATCATATTCCGTCCGACCGTGTATTAGGCCATCGGGATACGAAGAGCACGGATTGTCCGGGGCGATACATGGATGTGGCGGCGGTGCGGAGCGGGGCGAAACAGTTGCTGGCGGATATGGGTGCAGCGGACGAGCCTGCGGTTGCGCCGACGCGGACGGCGAGCATTGATTTGCTGCATTCGATTCAGCAATGAAAGGTTTGGGTAGCCCGGCGCAAGTGATCCAGCGATCAGCGAAAATGGCCTTGCACTTGAATGGGGCATTGGCGCTGCTACACTGCTGGACCGATTGTCGGCATCTAGCCGGGGTGTAGCTCAGTTTGGTAGAGCGCTTGGTTCGGGACCAAGAGGTCGCAGGTTCAAATCCTGTCACCCCGATTTGATAACGCGCTTATGTGTTCCAGTAGCGTTAACGATCATATCTGACTGTCAATTCTAATCTTGCGTTGCGTTATGGGGTTCAATAGGCACCAGAGATCTTCGCGAAAATTCAGGGCTTACGGCGAGCATGTGACAGGATTTGAACCGTTCCCTAGCCCTTAGATTATTTCTTGAGGACAATCCGACGACATCCGCGTATGCAACGTGATTTAGGAGACAATACGGTTATTCTTTTCGGAGGCTCATTATGACTATTGAAGAATGGACGATTGTTATCGACGGCGAAGAATGGACGATTCGTGCCGAGGGGAAAGTGGCAGAGCGTTTAGGTCCCACGAAGCGCGATTGGGTGGAGACGGAGGTTCGTCGACATTATTCCGCTGCGAGCGTGGGGCCGCATCCGCTAACTTTCGCGGGCACGCGATACCGAGGTGCAAGTGGTGAATACGAAGTCGCGATTGACTTTGACCATCAAGACCATGAAATTACTATCTCCGCAGCGTCTTAGCCATGTGTAGCCAAGATATATAGAGACGTCAGACCTGGAACTATTCTCGACGGAATGGTGCGCCGCACGCCATGCCCACAGCCGCTTTAGCAACATTCAAAGAGGACATCGCCAGAGCAACCGCGTTGGTCAGCCATGGCGACGTTCTGCCTCACGCAACAATTGCTCAAGCAACACTTCGCTCTGACATTCTTCGATCCAGTTGGATGTTGTCGGTCGGAGCGGTTGACGCCTATTTTTGTGATGCTTTCTCGGACTTCTTCGCCGCTACCATGATCTCCAAACAGCGACACCCTGCAATGATTTTACCGAGATTCTTCAATGATATGAAGGTTCCCGTCCGTGCAGTTTTGGCAGGATATGCGATCCGTATCAATTGGAAGTGGCGAATGGCGGCGCGAGCAATGATGGAAAAGGCAAATATGCTGGATGTCTCAGCAATACATGATCAGTTCAATCGATTCTTTCGCCCCGGCCATAAACTTTGGAATGACGTGGCGGATTCTTGGATTGGCAATTGCGGAGCAGGGGATCGTTTATTTGGAATCACAGCGAACGCCTACGCAGCGCTTGCAGCGAATGCCAAGGACGCTCAGCGTAAGACCAGCATCGCGCATTTTGAACGACGGATGAAGCATATTATCCAAAGGCGTCATGACTGCATACACACCTGCGACCGTCCGAAAAATGTACCCCAAGTGCTTGACCGCGCTGGAACAGTTCGAAACGTGATACGCGATGTGTCCTATGTCGTGTCGAAATTTGACACGCATGCCGCAGTAGAATTTCGCGAATTTTTGCTTGGAAACGGTCTTCCGAATAATCTGGTGACTCTGATCGGATATTAGTTATTAGGTGTTCGAACCACCGACGGTTACGTTCTGCCAACAAAGCGTGGATCGCAAGCTCTGACCCTCATTTCCGAGCAAAGAACGCAGAAAAGTTCAACTGGCGTCTTATCACTCCGATTGTAAACCCCTTGCAATGCCGTGTTTGCGACGCGGTGTTCGACAAGGGGTTTTCTTTTAGCTTGTCATTCCTATGGGGCATTGGGATCGGTGTGGTGTGCCACCGCAAGCCAGCGGCGGCCATATGCCTCCAGCTTCTGACGTGCGTCCGTCCGGGAACTCGTCGCGTATTTCTCGATCGCAGAGGCTGCCGCGTTTCTCAACCGGCCCGCATCATGCCACACGCCCTTAGCGGCGATTCTGAACATCCTTCCCCGACTGGTGACCGGTGGAGTGGGCTGCCTCGGTGACGCTCTGCCGAGCACGCCGCAACACTTCATGCTCGCCGTCCTCAATAGTAGTGCGGTAGAGGTCGGAGGGAATAAGGCGAGCAGTGTCGGCGACGTGAAGCATGCCGTCGAGCCCAAATGTGGCCGACATTGTTCGAAGACGCTGTATGTGTGCTGCAACGGAAGCTGGATCGAAGCCGAAGTCCTCGTGTAAAGGCGCATCGGGAACCATCAGCAGACTCGTTCGCGGATACGTATCCCTCACCGCCTCTACCATGGCGGCGAGGTGAGCAAGCATGAGTCGCTCGCTGTTGTCGGGCAAGTTGACGCCAGCGGTCTTGAGGGTGACCGGTGCTTTACCACCGCCTAAAGGGATGGCGATTACTAGGGGCCCGCCCGCTTCAGTTGCCAGACCTACCTGACTCTCCAGCGCCTGTCGTGCGGCGGCATCAGGCACCACGGAAGGACGATTCATCGACCCGCGAAGAAGAATCTCAACGATTCGCTGCGTGGTAGCGCGCGCCTCTTTGACCTTCTTGCCGGAAATCAGTTCATTGGTTCGCAGCTTGGCGATCGAGAGAATCTCGCTCGAAACTCCAGCCAACTCTTCATCGCTCGCCGTCCGCTTTGGAATGGCGGGAAGCGCGCGTCCTTCTGCCAACAAAGCGTGGGTCGCAAGCTCTGACCCTCATTTCCGAGCAAAGAACGCAGAAAAGTTCAACTGGTGTCCTGTCGCCCCGATGATTTCATAACCCCTTGCATGGCAAGGGGTTCTTCGTTGGGGGTCTGATGGGATTTGGACTTTACCGTATTTTCGGATCAGTTCTCGGCATTCGCGACCATGCGCACCTATAAAGGTCAAACATTTTCGGGCCATTTGGAAGACTGGGAATACGGCGACGCTTCGTTCATTGACTGCACTTTTGACAACTGCGGGATCCGCGCTGAGACACCGGGATCGACGGCGGACGATCCGTAATTTGGAACTTTGCGGAGCCACTCAACGGGCGTGCTTTCTGTACGGGGTCTGCATCGAAGACTGCTCGATTCATGCGCTAAAGAAGCTTGGACGCATTCCACTGTTCTTCTGGGCACCGGTCTTCAAACACGTTACCCTGTCGGGGCGTCTCAGCGGCATAAAAATCAATCGCTTGCTCGAACCCATTCCCAAGAAATCTCAGGCCGCATGGGACGCATCATGCAAAGCCTACTACGAAGATGTGGATTGGGCTCTTGACATTCGTCACGCGAAATTTCAAGGCGGAATTAGCTTCGAGGCGCTTCCAGGTTCCTTGATTCGTCGAGACCCAGAGACGCAGGTGCTCGTCAGTCGAGAAAGCCTGGCCGCCGTGGATTGGAAGCGAATGGTCCAACAACATCCGGCAGTCGGTGTTGCCATAGATTGGTTCCTGGAGGGCTCGTTATTCACCGACGTTGTTCTGGTCGCAAGTAAGGGCGCGAGTTACTTTCGAGATGAACTTGGGGTGCTCGAGTTGCTACGCCGCGAAGGCGTGGCGACGTGAACCGAATCCGGCCCCACGACAGCGCAATTGGCCATAAGTTGTTTCTGTCCGACACGTTACTTAGTTCAAATCCTGTCGCCACATTGCACAAATCCGCCGCCTCTCGAATAGCTTCTGGCATTCAGACTCGCGCGCCAAACCGATTTCAGCTGGTAGCTGAGGGCGAATTGGTATTGGTGATCGACGCCAATACCGATCTCAAAATCTCTTCGGATAGTTCGACGTCATCGACGGCTCTTGCCAGGACCATCGCACCGACCATGCTCGCGTAGATCGTCAAGGCGCGCTCGCGCATCGCTCGCTTGGACTTTCCTGGCAGAAGTCCCGACAGCACGTCAATCACTGAGCAAATGGCTTGGGTGAAAACTCCGCGCACTGGTGAATCGTGGCGAGTCGCTTCTGCACCCAGCGCCGCTATCGCACATCCCTCGCCCGGCCGGTCGCGGTGCGCGGGAGACAGGTAAGCGGTTGCGACTTCAGCTAATACGTCCTTGCCACCACGATCGACGGTTTGTTGTAACGTGTCCAACGAAGCATTCATCGCGCGAGCACAAGCCTGCGCCATCAAGTCCTCTTTCGAAGCGAAGTTCCCGTAGAAGCCACCGTGGGTCAGGCCGGCGGATTTCATGAGATCGGCCACGCCGATGCCGTCAAAACCTCGCTCGCGAAACAACCTCGCCGCAACCTCGATAGTTCGTTCGCGGTTCTGTGCCGCCGCAGCTCTGGTAACTCTCATTTTCTCAACCTCTCCAAGTCACCAGTTTTGGCCCATGTGCGCTTGATATTATAGATGACGAACGTAATATATCAAATACATGGCGACCGTCATTTAAGAACGGTCGGCAAGGTTGTACTACAGCCGTGGGTCGACACCTGATTGCTCGACAGCAAGAGAATCGCAAACCTAACATTCAAATACTGAATAGGAATACTTCCATGGAATACAAAACCGCGTTAGCCGCCGGAAATTCATCCGCATCGTGGGTCCTCATCACGGGCGCATCGAGTGGCTTCGGCGAGGAGTTCGCCCGCCAATATGCCGCGCAAGGCCATTCTCTGGTTCTGGTCGCGCGCCGGCTGGATCGGCTGCAAACACTCGCTGAATCGCTCCGCCAGCAGTTCCGCATCGAGGTCGTCGTTGAGCAAGTCGATCTTTCCGATATTGCGGCCGTCATCCAATTGCATCAGCGGCTCCGTGAGCGAGGACTTGAGATCGACATCCTGATCAACAACGCCGGCCACGGATTGCAAGGTCCGTTTGCGGATGCTCCGCTCGACTCGGTGTTGTCGATGGTGCAGTTGGACGTCGCGAGCCTGACCGCCATCACCCACGTCTTTGCGCAGGACATGCGGGCGCGGAAGCGCGGCAAAATTCTGCTCGTCGCCAGTATGCTGGCCTATCAAGGCGTGGAGAACTTCGCCGTCTATTCCGCCGCGAAGGCCTATGTTTTGCGTCTGGGTGAAGCTCTTCATCGCGAACTCAAGAGGGACGGCATCACGGTCACAGTACTGTGCCCAGGGATGTCGGATACTGGATTCGCGCAAGCCGCACAACAGAAGATCACTACCACATTGAAGTTCTTGATGATGAAGCCAGCTCCCGTCGTGCGCGCCGGCATTCGGGCCTTGCATGCGGGCCGCATCAGCGTCGTCCCTGGCTGGTCGAACAAGGCCTCAGTCGTTTTCATGTGGGCAACTCCGCGTTGGTTGCACCAAGCCGTTTTCGCCCGCACGATGAATGGATGATCCGCGGTGTCTAACATCATGGCAGGCGATCAAGTAGCGTGCCCGCCTCAAGCCCGGTCAAAAAGTATTTCGATTCAATCCTACTTCGACGCACCTTCGTCCATCCGCCGTCGCAACCCCGCTTCCCAACTGTGGATACCGGCCACAAAAAGTTCAATAGCCGTCCTGTTGTCCCGATTTTTGCGTAGCAAAAATAGAGCAGGGGAGCGGTAGAACATTTGAGCAGGAGAGAAGATATTGTCGCTCCACTGTGGTCTACTGATCTCCTGTTCAACTGATTTGAGAGCGGGGAGGCCGAATGGCGTTCATGTTCGAGAATCTTCAGGTCTACCAAAAGTCTGTTGATTTCGCCGACAGAATCGCTTCGCACACCGAAACCTTTCCACGTGGCTACTACTTTCTTGTGGATCAACTAACTAAATCGGGCAGCGTTGTCTGTCGCAACAAATCTGGCCGAGGGTAGCGGCCGCTTCACAAAGCCAGATTGTAAGAACTTTTTCACGATCGCTCGCGGTTTTGTGCAGGAATGCGTTCCACTTCTGGAAATTGCAACGCGAAGAGGCTTCATTGTGCCGGAGGATGGAATTGATTGGTGACGTAGGCATTCCTGTTTCCAATCAAGATCGAACGCCATCTATCGATGGCGACGCAACGTGCCCGCCAAAACGGCGGCGTGGCCTCAAAATAAAATCGGCTTGCCCAGCGCTCGGCGCGTGACGGTGAACTGGCCGATGTGCATCATCGGGTGAGAGGCGAGGAGGATCGCCACGTTGGCAACTGTCGGTGCGAAAGCCTGCATGCGTTCGGGTGTTGGCTTGGCCAGTTCCGCATCGCTGAGTTTCGATATCCACGCGGCCGCGGTATCCATCGCCTGATTGAATCTGCCGAGAAGTTCTGCTTTGCCCGGGAAAAAGGCGGGGTCGTCGATGGATGCCTTGCTCTTGCCAAACCGTGTGTCGTCTTCAAACGGGAAAGCGACGCCTGGATCGCAGGTGGTGACCATGCCGCGCACCGAGTTGGCCAGATGCCCCATCTGCCAGATGGCATGATTGGCTGTCTTGGCCGGGCGAAAAAGCATATCCGTATCCGAAAAATCCTTGAGGAACGTTTCGATCATTCCCTTGCTTTGCAGGACATTCTTCGAGAACAATTCAGCGGTGGACATCGAAAGTCTCCATGGGTCTTTGTGGGGTTGCGGGCAAAAAAATCGTCGCTGCGGATTCTGATGGGTTTTGGACGCCGATGCAAGTTCGGGGAACTTTTCGAGCGACTGAAGCATGCGACGCATTTGGTTGTTATTCGGATCGGCGAGCGGGATACTGGCGGACCTTCATGTCAGACCAGCGCAAGTCCAAACGCTCTTTTGTTTCAACTCTTGTTGCGATTCTCTTTATCGGGGTGGCGCTGGCCGGATTGTTGGTGGTGCGCGTCTACAGATTTGTTTTTCGACGGGGCATTGTTTCGCTTGGATCGCTCAAATTCCCGGTGCTTGTCATTCAGCCAGATGGAATGCGCCCTTTCGCGGAATGGGACTCGGTTCGGTTGGAGAGATTTCCGAAAGGTGACGTGCGTACGCCGGTGAACGGGACGGTCCTGATCGATTCGGACTTCAATATGTTTACGCAGGAGAGGGTGGAGCGGAAGAGGGAGGGCGACTTGAAAATAATCGCCCGCTATCTGCTGCCGGATATGCGTGTGAAGTACACATTCGATGTTCGTCGCGTCAAGGGTGGCGGCAAAGATGCCGCAATGACACGACTGCTGCAATGCCCAGGGTTCAGTGAGAACGGCAGCATGCGGGACGCGGTGGCGCGGCAAACGACGCTGGCCGGGGTGCTTGATGTGCTCGAGCTGTACAAGCCGATTGAAGCGATACCGGCAGCGCCTGCCGTGGCCGAAGCTGTGGACGCTGTGGCCACGCAAGACTCGGAGTCGGGGGAGCCTCTTCCTTGACGGATATGCCATCGCGTTTATGTGATGCCTCCTGGTTCGTCAGACCGCGCATGTTTGAGATGCTGTGAAGAGGGTGTTTTTCGCGTAACGGGTTTCGTGGTCGAGTAGCCAGCGCTTGCGCGGGAGGCCGCTGGCGAAGCCGGTGAGGGTGCCGTTTGCGCCGATCACGCGATGGCATGGGACTACGATGGGGATCGGGTTCGCGCCGTTGGCGGCTCCTACTGCGCGGGCAGAGCCGGTGCGGCCTAGGGTAGTGGCGAGTTGGCCGTAGCTGGTTGTGACGCCGGCGGGGATTGCTCTTAGAGCCTTCCAGACTTCGCGCTGGAATGTGGTGCCGCCGGTGGCGGTTTGGATTTCGTCGACGGCTTCGACTTCGCCTTTGAAATAGGCTTCTAGTGCCTGGGTGATCGATGCGGGGGCTGCGCCTTTTTGCAGGGTGAACGCGCCGTAGTGTTCGCGCAGGAGGCGCGTCATGCGCGATTCCAGGTCGGCGAATTCGAGGGCGCGAAGGAGGCCGTCGTTGTCGGTGACTATGAGGAGCGGGGCGAGTGGGGAGGTCCAGTGTTCAAGCCGTAAGTTCATGGTAGTCTTCCTTCGTCAATGAAAGTCTTTGGGCGTCGGGGTCGGCCGTCCATAGATGGAGCATGGCGTACGCACGCCATGGCCGCCAACGCTTCGAATGCGTGAGCAATTGCGAGATGGTGGGCCGGCGGCCGTTGCAGTCGAACCTGCGCTGGATGGCGATGTCGGCGAGGAATGCGTCGCTTTCGCCGAGGGCGCGCATGGCGATGTACTGGGCTGTCCATTCGCCGACGCCGGGGAGTTCGCAAAGGCGGGCGACGGCTTCGGGGAGATCGCGGCGGGGGTCGAATAGCCGTGGGTCGGCGGCGGCCGCCGCGGCGATGCCGGAGATGGCGGCGGCGCGGGCGGTGGTTATTCCGAGGCCGGCCAGGGTTTTGCGTTTGAAATTCTCCGGCTGCGGGAAGGCGTGGGTGAGGGCTGGCGTTTCGGTGTTGTTCGTTAGTTGCGGCCCGATGGCGGCGACGATGCGGCCGGCGAGTGTGGTGGCAGCTTTGACTGAGATCTGCTGGCCGAGAACGGCGCGGACGGCGATTTCGAAGGGATCCCATGCGCCGGGGACGCGGAGGCCGGGCCGGGCGGCAACGAGGGGGGCGAGGACTGGATCGGAGGAGAGGGCGGATTCGATGGCGGCCGGTTCGGCGCTGAGATCGAACATGCGGCGGATGCGGGCGATGATTGTGGGCAGGGCGCTCAGACGGGAGAATTTTACGATGACACGGAGTGCAGAATGTTCGGGTGCGTGGGTGATGTGGATGGAACCGGTGAGGCCGGCGAGCTCGATGATTCGGCTGTAGGTGTTGGATTCGACGAGCTCGACGCCGGCGATGGCGCGGAGCTCGAGGAAGCGGAGCATGGCCGGCCAGTCGTAGGGCGGACGGTAGGGGAGGAGGAGGGAGATTTCCGGGGCGGACGATGCGGCGGTGGTTTTTCGCCGGAGTTCGCAGGGCGGGCGGTGGTAGAGTTGCTGGAAGGTTTCATTGAAACGGCGGACACTGCCGAAGCCGCTGGCCATGGCGACGTCGATCATGGAGAGGCCGGTCTGATGGATGAGCTGTTTGGCGAGAAGAACGCGGCGGGTTTGCGCGACGCTGACGGGGTTAGCCCCGATGTGGCGTTGGAAGAGACGGCGGAGGTGGCGCTCGCCGATCTGGAGTCGATCGGCGAGGGATGCGACGTCTGCGTTGTCGAGTGCGCCGGCCTCGATCAGTTTTAATGCGCGTGAGACGGTTGCGGAGGTGCCGCGCCATGCATCGAGATCGGGAGAGCTTTCGGGACGGCAGCGGAGACAGGGGCGGAAACCAGCGGCCTGTGCGGCGGCGGCGGTGGGGATGAAGGTGCAGTTTTGCGGCTTAGGCGGACGCGCAGGGCAGATGGGGCGGCAGTAGATGCCGGTGGTTTTGACGCAGGTGAAGAAGCGGCCGTCGTAGCGAGCATCGCGTGCGAGTACTGCGCGGTAACAGGCCGACGGGGCGAGATGCATGGGACTACTGTAGACGGGGGAAAGGGAGATGTCTGGCGGTTTTCGGACCTGATTGGGGAAACGGGAATTCTTTGCTGAAAAGGGCGGGGAAGTGAATTTCGGTGTGTGCGCCGAACGCGTGTGAGCGGGGCGGGGCGCAGGATCGGTGGCGTGCGGAGACTGCGGGTTGAAGGACGCGCATTGGCGTTTTCATTGGACGCTTCGGGGAATGTTCTAGGCTCTGTCTCAAAACGATTTTAGCTGCCTAGAATCTGGTGCCCCAAGGAGGTGGGCACAGATGGAGCGACATGAACTTACGGATCGCGGGTTCGTCGAATTGACGTGGTTCATTTGATGGTGACGGCTTCGTCGGGGAGGGGTTCCACCTTGATGTCGGCACCTTTTAGCTCTTTTTCGAAGAAGCGGGCGACCAGGTCCTGGACGGCGGGAAGTTCGAAGGCGGGGCCGCCGTGGCCTGCTTTGGGGAAGCGTTGGAGGATGACGCTGACGCCGGCTTTTTTCAGAGCTTCGGCGAACTCTACGCTCTGGGCGAACGGGACGTGGGGATCGGCGGTGCCGTGGAGGATCAGGACTGGCGGGCTGGATTTGCTGACGAAATGCACGGGGCTGACGGCGTTGGTTTTTTCGACGTCTTCGCCGAGCTTTGCGCCGATGAGGCCGGAGTAAGGGTCGGTGGGGGTGTTGAACGCGTAGACGCTTTTGACGGATTCTCCGGCGGCTTGCTTGATGACGGTGCTGAAGTCGCTTGGGCCAAAGACGTCGCAGACGGCCTGGACCTGGTCGGACTGGTCTTCGTTGCCGCCGATGGGTGGGAAGGCTTTTTTGCCGCCGGAGGTTCCCATGAGGGAGACGAGATGGCCGCCGGCGGAGGCGCCCC
>JBBRHH010000024.1:0-22668 GCA_038222915.1 Tepidisphaerales bacterium | reverse complement strand
CACCGCCTCCGCCAGCGCATAACCCCCCATGACCAGCGCCAGTGTCATCAACACTTCGATCTGGTAATCATTGACCCGCTTGAGAAGCTGATAGGCGGTGGCGCCCGCGAGAAATCCGACGACTCCGCCTCCGATCACCTGCCGGCATAAATCAATCGCTATTTTTCCCGGCCCCGCCATATGCCCCTCCTGAACGACACCCAGCAGTGAGACAAACAGCACAACGCCGATCCCATCGTTGAAGAGTGATTCACCCGCCACGCGCGTCTCGATGCTCTTGGGCGCGCCTGCCGTTTTCATGATCGCCAGCACCGCCACCGGATCCGTCGGCGAGATGATTGCGCCAAACAGCAGGCAGTAAATGATCGGCAGCGGCAGACCAACCAGCGGCAGCGCGGCGCGCGACAGTCCGGCCACAACAAACATCGAAGCCGCCGTTCCCGCCGTCGCCAACAGTGCAACAGCGACGCGCTGCCGGGACAACTCCGTCAAGTCAACATGCAGGGATCCCGCGAACAGCAAAGCCCCCAGCATCCACTGCAAAAGTGCATGGTTGAAGTCGACATGCTCGAGTAATTCCGTCGCCCATGCGCGCACGCCGACGGCGAAATCGCCCAGCAGAATGATCACCAGCGACATCACCAGCGCGATGAGCATCACGCCGATAGTCGTGTGCATGTGGATATAACGATAGTTGATGTAGCTACAGACAGCGGTAAGGGTGACGAGAACCGCGATGACCTCAAACGTATTCATTGGGTGGTCCGATCCGGCTAATGCGAGTTAATGAACGAGGCAGAATCATCCAGCGTTGGCGCGAGCCATCGGAATGGCCAGGCAAGCGAAAGCACAACGCCAACATGCGCGCGGTCGGGATAGGCAATGTAGCGCACCTCGCCACCCTTTTCACGGATCCGTTCTGCAAGTCGAACCGCGTTGTCCGCGCCGACGGTTTGGTCCTTCAGTCCATGGATCAGCAGCATGGGCTGCGCATGCCCATCGACAAAATGAATCGGCTCGATCGCCGGATCGGGAGTGACGCTGTCCCGCGCCATCCCAAACGCCGGCCGGTCATCCGGACCGGGCACAAAGTCATAAGGCCCCGAAAGCGCGACCGTCCCACGGATCGCCGACCGTTCAACCCCCGCGTCCTTCAGATAATGCGGATCAAGCGTAAGCAGCGCAGCGATATGCGCTCCCGCGGAATGCCCCATCAGATAAATATGCTTCGGATCGCCCCCAAAGCGCGCCGCGTTCTCCAGCGTCCATCGAACCGCAAGCGCGCCATCCACCATAAATGCCGGAAACTGACCAGCCGGATACCGCGTGTAATCCGGCATCACCGCCACAAACCCGCGCGAAGCGAGCGCCTGCGCCACAAAGCGATAATCTTCCTTCGATCCGGTCTGCCAGTTCCCGCCATAAAAAAAGACCACCACTCGGGCAGGCTTCTTTGCACAGGAAGGCGTGTACACATCCAGCTTCTGAACCGGCAGTTCGCCATACGCGAGATTTGAAGTACGCGTATATCCGCACGAAGGAACGACCGCGTCCAGCACCTGAAACTTGGTGCAGCCGGCCATCGCAGCGATCAGAAAAATCAGAGCTATCTTCAGATGTTTCACGCGATCAATTCAAGTTGGAACGGCCCGATGAAGCAAGCGCGACAAACCAGATCCACCAGATAAACAAAACCTGCATCGGCAACCGCAGCCACAGCACCCAGGGCTGAAAATGCAGTTGCTCCGCAAACCTGGGCGAGATCGCCATGTAAATATTGGCCGGAAACACTGCGATCAGCAGCGCAATCAACCCCCAACCGGCCGCGCGTCGAAGCCTCGGAATCAACAAGCCCACTCCACCGATAATCTCAACCACGCCCCTGATGGCAATTAGCGCCGCAGGCGACGGAAACATCGGCGGTACGATCTGCCGGTAAAACTCCGCTCTATAAAAGTGTTTAGCGCCTGCCAGCAGAAATCCGATCGCCGCCAGCCAACGCAGCGGCGCGCGAAATCGTTCCAAGCCACCGAAGACCTGTGTGTTGGACATGACCGATTCTATTCCGCATCCGGGTTGGCCGACGCGTGAATCCAGTCAGGAGATTTCTGCGGGCCCTGGCCTTGCGGCACCAGCTTCACCGGCAATACGCCAACCGTATGGGCGATTGCATTGGGCGCGGTGTACAGGGAGATCTGCATCTGTTGATTCCACAGCTTGGCCTGCCGCGCCTCAATCTGGTTGTGAAGCTGGTTGGCCTGATAGTTCAGATCAAGCCGCTGCTGCCGCAACTGAAGTTGCGCGATGGCGATCAGCAGTCCGCTCAAAAGACAGATGAGTAGTTTGACCATGGCAGGGGGCTCGGCTCAGGGCTTAATTTCCGCTGGCAACTGTCTTGGCCGGAAGACGCAGCTTCCAGTTCGCCTGCACGTTGGTGCTGCCATTCGGGAATCGATCCGGGTTGAGTTGCTTGATGGCCGCGACGGCGGAAGCATTCCCGCACTGATCGACGGCAATGCGCCAAAGGCTGTCGCCTGGCTGAGTCGTGTACCAATTCTCGGCCGTCGCCGCTGGAGCGGTAGGTGTCGCATGCGACTCCGCCGTCTTGGGCGCGGGTGCCGGAGCGGCGTTGGCCGGTAGCGGAACCACATACGACTGGCCAACGATCACCTTGTCCGGATTCTGTTGCAGCGAAGGATTCGCCTTGATGATCGCCTCGCGGTTGGCCTTGGTGTCGGTCCCAAATATCTTGCGGGCGATTTTCGAGACGCTATCGCCAGCTACAACAACATATTCCTGAGTACCCGCCGCCGGCGCGGGATCCGAAGCGCGACGGCCGTGTGCATCAACCTTCTCCAGCGGCTCGCCGGCATTCTTCGCCCATGCCGTCAGATCGTCGGCCGTTCCTTCGCCTTTCGAAATATTCGGCGTCACAGTCCGGGCCGGGCCCGCATCCTGCGGCTGAGTGGTCTTGTGCGTATTGCCCGCATCAATGTTTCCGCTCGGCCCAACCCGGACATCGGCAATGCCGTTGTCCGGCCGCGCCGTCTGCTTCGAATCGTTTCCCTTGATCTCGGTCACATGATGCTGGCTTTCATGCCCGGTCTGGATTTCATTGCGGGGCGAACCCTCCTGAGCAGTCAACGTGCTGACGCCGTCGCCGCCCGGATTCCCAGTCCCTGCCCGAACATTGGGCCCAACGACCGCAAGCGGCGCTGGCTTGGGCTCGTTGATGCTCGAGAAGTGATCCTCCAGCAGGATGCCAATCACGATGATGAAGGCCAGGCCGACCAGCAGTCCGATTTTTGTCTCTCGCGTCATGGCGCACCTCAGCAGCAGGGGAGTGGCAATCGCGCAAACGCGATCGTTCACTACGGTTTATCGACAGGGGCGGCGGTGCAACAAAGGCGCCGATGCCATTTGTCACAAACCACCCTAAAGCTTTTCGACTGCGCGGAGTTTTGCTGACCGGCTGCGTGGATTAACAGCAGTCTCGTCGTCAGCTGGAGATATGGGCTTCTTCGTCAATCCTGCGACAAGCCCGGCCTGCTCCGCCGACCGAAACGCCTGCTTCACCACGCGATCTTCCATCGATTGAAAACTGATCACCGCCATCCGCCCGCCCTTCGCTAGAAAACCCGGTCCCTGCTTCAGCAGCGATTCCAGGTTTTGCAGCTCCTGGTTGACCTCCATCCGAAGGGCCAGAAACGTGCGGGTTGCAGGATCAATCTTCTCCGGGGCTCCACCCCGTCGCGCTAGGGCTGACCGCACTATGTCGGCCAGCCTGTCCGTAGTGGTAATCGGCGAAACACGGCGCGCCTCCCCAATCTTTTTGGCGATTCGACGCGAATAGCGTTCCTGGGCGTTTATATATAGGACGTTGGCCAGATCATCCTCGCGCAGATGGTTGACCAGATCCGCGGCCGATCGACGGATGCGCGGGTCGAGGCGCATGTCCAGAGGCATGGGGTTTGAAAACGAAAGGCCATACTCGGATTCGAAGAGCTGGTTGGTGCTAACACCCAGGTCGGCCAAGATCCCATCGACATGGGTGAGTTTGAGTTCGCTGAGCACATCTCGGAGCTCGGCAAAGTTTGCGTGAAAGAAACGGACCCGGCAGGGGGCATCAGCAAGTCGGGCTTGCGCGTATTCCAAATTGCGTGGATCGACATCAAGGCCAATCAGCAGACCGCCCGGTCCAAGAAGTTTGGCGTAGGCGCTGGCGTGACCCGCCCGGCCCAAAGTGCAGTCGACTAGGACCTGAGGGGAGGAAAGTGGAAGGAAGTGGAACGTTTCGCGCAGAAGTACCGGATCGTGGCCGGCGACGGGGAGGCTCATGGGGTCAGAGGGTAGGGGTGTCGCGCAGGTCCTGCAACGCTTGCGAACGGACCGGGTAATTTGTATATTAGGCCGTTGTTCGCCCCATAAGCTTTTTATGGTGGCGATGAACGGTGAGTGGTTATACACTCTCCATCGTAGCGGACGCGTCGATAGCGATACCACAGAGCGGGCATCCGTGCCCAGCCCTCCTTGCGAGAGGGTACAATCCGTTGACGATCTCCGCGGTACCGTGCACGACTCTGACGTAAACGACTTTTGTAGAATCGTTTACACACCTGAAGCGATGTTTCACCATCCGTGACATCGCTCCAAAACCAGGAACCTCCGGTTCCCGGGAGCATCTTAAGTTGCCGTCTGCGAACCGTCCCTGGCTCGCAGCCCGGCGTGAACCTCTATCCGCTGCCTCCTTGCGGCGGCCCCTTCCTTGCCTGAAGGGCGACTTTTGAGTTACTGAACCGCTTCTGTCGGCGCGCACCGTCCTTGGCGCTGACAGAGGCAGTTCAGCAACACTTTCACTGATGTCGTGAGACCCATCCTTCCCTGGATATGTCTCTCGGACCAGACGTGGGGCGGGCATTCCTAAACCCACTTGGCGGATCTGCCCGGCAATCCATGATCCGCCACTTTCTCCGACCTCTATCGTTATTAGGCGGCCGATATTCTTGTGATCGGCGCTGCCTTTGATTCAATTTCTCCCAGATTCTCTCGCAGCTTTTCCTTCTCAACTTCCCATTGATCCGGTTGCCATATTTCCATATGATCAACCATTCCAATCAAGACCACGATGTCGCCAAGGTTGGCGGCAATTTTTGTTTTTTCCGAGAGTGGGGCTCGCCCTTGCGTGTCCCACGACAGCTTTTTGGCCATGGCAAACTTCAGCCGGTTCAGCGCCAAAATCTCATCCGATGGTGTGATCGTGGCCGACTGCTGTGATGCCATTTCGCGATATGGCTTCTCTGGGTAGAGCCAGAGTTTTCGGTTCTTTCCGGTAATGAGGAAGAATGCTTCGCCGTCTTTTTCTTTGTCGATCATCTCGTTGCGGACTTCAGCCGGAATTGTTATCCGGAACTTGCTGTCCAGAGGTAGCTCGAACTCGCCGTAAAAGAAGGCCAAGGTTTTCTGTCCCACTTACCTGCAAATGACTGGTTCCGATGTGGGCATCCTATCCACTTTGCCCCACCAGTCAACAAATTAAAGTCCTGAGCTGGATTTTTTCGATGTGATGGATCGGTTGTCACTCGGCGGCCCTGAAAAACCGCCGGGCCGTGTGCATTATCGGACGTTCACACTATACCACGTGTGTGAACCACGTGCACAAGTTGTGGAGAACTTGGCGCAAGAATTCGACGACAAATCAACAACAACAAACCGCTCGCGATCGTGACGCCCGTAACCAGCCACGGTCGCAGCAGATGTGAATCAGAGAGCACGCTCGCGCTTCCCATCACGGGGCCCCACACTCCAATTTGTGAAAAATTCGCGGCGTCACTCTTCGTCGCGAACTCGGCGCGAAGGTACCAGAGCAGCGGTCCGCCTAGTGCAAATGCGGTCGCGGCAGCCACGCCGATCATTCGCGCGCGGGGCGTCGTCAGGGCGACGCGCCAGATCGACAGGCCGATCATCCATGTTGCCACGTAAGCCATCGCGAGTAGCATGTGGGACTGATCTTCCAACGCCAGGAAACCCGCCAATTGCGTGAACGGAAGCGCGCACGCGATGGTGACGATGTCGGCCGTTGGTGATTTGAAAAGTGCCGGAAACAACAGCGCAGAGATGGCAATCTGGATCAGAACCATCACATGCAGCGCCAGTCGTTCAGCCGGTTCGGGAAACTGATACGCAAGTGAAACCTGCCCGGCCGACAGCGCCAGCGCGCCCAGTTGCACGAGCAACCAGAGGATTAAAGGCAGCGGATTGGCGCGGTTTTCTGGAATCAAAATGCTTTCGAAAGAACTAGTTGATCGGACTCGCCGCCGGCCGTGTCGCGGGGGCTGGTTTCTGTTTTTCCAATTCCGCGCGAAGGGCGTTGATTGAGGTTGTCAACTTCTCTCCGGACGCGGCGACATCCATCTCGAGCTTGCGATGGATCAGTTCTTCGATAGCCTGTTTTGCGGCCGATCGCACCTGCGCATCGGAATCTTCCAAGGCATCCAGCACGAAATCCAGGTCCTGCCGCGCGGCCGCGGGCGACGCGAAGTTGCGCCGGCTATTCACTTCCAGAAACGTATTGAGCAGATGCTGCTGCTCGGGCGTCAGTGCCTGCTGATCCACGCGCAGCGCGGCCAGCACGCCCTGCGTGCCCAGTGAAGCGAGATCCTTGCTCGCCGCCTCGCGATCGATGAACGAGGCCGCGTCGAGGCGGGGTAGAATTTCTTTAAACCGGGCCGCGATATCCGCGTCAGGCTGAAGCTTATCGAACGCGCGATAAATGTCGGTTGCGTCAGCCCTGGTGCAATTGATGCCGGTCAATTCCTTAAGAACAGGCTCGAGCCGTTTGCGCACTTCGGCCGCGTGTCCATTGCGCATTTCGAGCAGGCTTGGAGCGGTAAATATTTTGCTTTGCACCAGCTGGCCATCGGTCAGATCGGCCCAGTGGAAGCGGACGACATGATAGTCCATCTGGGCATAACTGACGTTGCATCGGTCGCTGCCCGGGCCATAGGCGGCGCTAATTCCGATAGCCGTCGAGTTCAAGTTCAACGTGGTGCAATACGGTCCAGACTCGGGAGCCCGGTCGAAATCGTAAGAGGCCAGAAGGACCGTGCATCCACTCTGCAGAATCGCATCTCCGAGGGGAATTGACTGGTGCACCACCCAGATGTTCTTCGAACCTTCGATTTCAATCCGGACCGGCGTGGGCGTTGTGATCTTGCCTGTCCATTCGATGGCCAACAATCCGTCCCGCATCGAGCATCGCATGATCTCTGATCGCTTGTATTTCCCCGCCACCGGCAACTTCGTAATCTGATTCTTCTCACTCTCCCGCATCTGCTGGCGTGAATCGGCCACCTGAGCCGTTGCCGACAGCGGCAGCAGCAGACATCCAGCGATCACATAGGACAGTGCCCGCATGAGACTATCTCTCCAACATCAATTGACAGGTTGGTTGAATGCGCCCTGGACGGTGCTCGGCGCGTTGGGTTGCGTGGCAGGGGCGGGAGGCGGCTGTTTTGCAAGATCGGCTCGATACGCATTCACGGCGGCGGTCAGCTTGTCGCCCGTCAACGCGACATCAACGCCGACCTTGTGATGGGTCAGCGCTTCAATGGCCTCCTTGGCCGCGGTTCGCACGACCACATCGGCGTCTTCCAGCGATTCCAGGACAAAGTTGAGATCCTGGCGGGCGGCGGTCGGTGTCTCGTAGCTGCGGCGCGTGTACTCGGTCAGGAACGCGGTTATGCGGTTGCGCTGCTCTGGAGATAACGGATCCTGATCGATTCGCACGGCGGCCAGTACGCCTGGCGCGGCCAGCGCGGCCAGCTCGGCGCTGGCGGTTTCGCGTTCTGGAAAGGAGAGCGAATCCAGCCGGGGGAGAATTTCATTGACCTTCTCAACCACTTTCATGTCAGGCTGAATTCCGTCGAAAGCGCGATAGACGTCGGCCACACCCGGGCGAAGCCAGTTGACGCCGGTCAGGTCGCGAAACACCGGTTCGAGGGTCTTGCGCACGTCTTCAGGGTGGTCGGCGCGAAGTTGAAGGAGCGTCGGTGCGGACATATTCCCGCCGGCCCGGAACTGCCCATTCTGCATGATCGTCCAGTTCATCTGGGCGGTGTTGTTGACCTGCACGTAACTGACCGCATACACGTCTGTGCCCGGCCCGAAGTTAGCGCCGAGATTCAACATTTTGTTGTTGATATTGAGGTTGATCATGTACGGCCCTTCTTCGTCAGGCCGTTCGAAGTCGTAGAAGGCAAGATTCACGATCGTCATGCCGTTGGGGACATTTGGCTGCTGAAGCACCCGCGGCTGCTGCACCACCCACATTGCCTTGGAACCTTCAATTTCGATCCGGATCGGCTGTACGGTCATCAACGCGCCGGTCCATTCGGCCTGGAGAAGGCCATCTTTCAGGTTGAAACGGACAATGTCGGATAATTTGTACTTTCCACTGACCTTCAGCGCCGACACCCACTTTTTCTGGTTTTCCTTGGCGACCTTACGCTGGTCGTTCATATTCTGAATGGCGACCTTTGCCTGCGCGATGGGCACCGGAACCGGCTGAGCGAACGCCGGCACCGCCATGCCCAATAGTACAGCCGTCGTGAGTGAGACCTTCCACATTCGTGTTCCTCTGCCAGATTGACCGCGCAAATGCCCCGTTCCTGCATAGTACTATCGAGCAAAGCAGTTGTTCAAGACGGTTTTGTCGTCGAAGTTTTGTTGATCTCTCGCAAAAGGGCCTTAATCGCCGCCACGCGCCCTTCGTAACTTCCGTCCAGGTCAATCTCAATGGGATGGCCAAGTTGGCCTTCCATCGCCCGCTTTGCGGCCTTCCGCACCTCCGAATCATCGAAAACAAGACATTCGGCGAGAAACGCCGGATCATGCTTTGCAGCGGTTGGGTCGAGGGTGGGCAGGTGCCGATGGCGGCCGATCAGTGCTGCAAGGTTAATTCGCTGCTGGGCGCCAAGATTTTCCTGATTCATCCGCAACCCGGCCAGAACCCCCGCGGGCCCGGATGCGAGCAGCCGGTTGGTGGCGGCGGTGCGGGCGGCGTCTTCCGGACTCTCCAACTCGTCCAGCGTCTTTTCGAGTTGGGTGACGGCGGCCGGGGCCGGCTTGATCTCGTCAAAAACTCTGTAAACGTCGGCCGCGCCTGGTCCGAGGAGATCTTCACCGGTCAAACGGCGCAGCATCGGGCCCAGATAGACGGCCAACGAATCGCCGCTCTTCTTTTGCAGCGCAATAAGCGAAGTCGCTTCGGTGTCGACGCCGGGTTGACCCGCCTGCGTCACAAGCAAACGGGCGGATTTGGGGTCCTGTGTGTATCGGACGATGTTGCCGTTGTTGCACTCGGACTGCACGGTGATCGTGGTCGACGCGACGATCAGGTGCACTTCCCAGAAGCCGCCTTCCACTGTGCGCTGGTCATGATCGTAGCGGCTGAGTGTCCAGGTCGGCTCCGGCGGCGGGGCGCCCTTTTCCTGTTCCGGGAGAGTTCGGCTGATTGTCCACAGACCTTCGGTTCGCTCGATATCGAGGATCACCAGACGCCCCGTCTCCACGATGTTTAGGACCTCTGCCGGCGGGTGCACCAGGACGCGCAGTGCCCCGTCCATGTTGGAGATCTCCGCGACATCCTCCAGATGCACCGGACCAACGGACTTGGCGCTGGCCTCGAGTTGGTGCCGATCGCGAATCGCGTCCTGAAGCGAGACGGCCGAGAACAACGCCGATTTGGCATGGGATGGATCAGCAGGAACGAGCGGCTGGGTGGTTGCGGCGGCAAAGAGGGCGCACGGCGCCAGTGTCGCCAGCGCAAGGTGCGCGACGAGGTTCGTCGAGGATGGGAACGTCGGCATTCGCATTGAGACACATGTGGGGCTGATCAGTTGCGACAAACTTCTAAAAACAACTTAGCCGCCAGCGATCCAGTCCACCGCCTCGGCCGCGGTGGGTGCCTTATCGCGAACCTCAACGCTTTTGGTTTCCGCGACGAGTGGGTTGCGCGGCGTGACCGGGGCGTTGAAGAGGATTGTTTTGCCGTTGGTGCAGAGCGGCACAATGCCCCAGACGCCGCCGTACTTGATCGCGCCTGACAGGATCATTTCGTCGGACGTCGTGTTCACGCTGTTGAAATCGAAGCCGTTAAGATCGAGCGCGGCGCGGCCAATGACATCGCCGGATGCGGCACGCGCCAGAAGAGCCCACGGCCCGGCCTTGCCGAAGGCGACGAGGTGCACGGTCTTCGTGCCTTCCCAGTTCTTCACCATCCCAGTCAGGCTCAGCAAATCGTGGACGCGATTGGCGAGGATGGAACGGTTGTATCCAAAGGTAAACCCAGCGAATTTTTCGTCCACTTTTGGCGCGGCCGCGGTTTTGAATTCGCCGGTCAGATATAGGTCGGCGGATACGACCGCCATTTTCTTGTCCAACAGTTTCTGAACGGCAGCGGCGGGCTTGCCATTGTCGAACAGGCTCGCCTTGCCGTCGGGATGCGCCCAGATCACGACCGTTCCGTTCCATTCGCGCGGGATGAGAGCGGCGAACGGCACTTCCTCGCCGCAATCGCGACGGGAGAGCGTGCCGGTTTGCAATTGCACGTCGCCCGCGCCGGCCGGGCCGCTGGGGTGGCTCACTGCGACTTCGCCCGCGGCCGGGAGGCTGTCGTGAACCATGACGCGAAGAGCGACCGCCAGCATTTTCCGCCAGCCCTCGGCGTTCTTGACCAACTCGGCCATTTGCGCGTCGGATCGTTCAGAGATGGTTTTTCGCACGACCTCGGGCGAGGCGGCATCGGTCGGACGTGGGTGCTTCTCATCGAACACGGAAATCTCGGCCGGCTTGAGCGGGCTGAACGCCTTTTCACTGACGGGGGATTTTTGTTCAAGGTGCAAGTGCTTGTTGAACCAGTTGTACATCATCTCGCGGGCGACTTGGTTGTAGTTGTGATCGAAGCTGAACCACTTGGCCGTAACGAGGTCTTCGGCGTTGTAGAGGGCGTAGATGCTTTTGATTTCGGGGAGGCCGCGCACTTCGACGTCGCGCGTCCAGTCGTTGGCGGCGGTCATTGCTTCGGGCTTGGGTGCGAAGAGCGATGCGATCTCGGCGTTGTTGGTTCCGACGCGCAGATGCGAGCAATTCTCACAGACGCAGCCTCCCTGCATGGCTTCGGAGACCATGACGGCGGGGAACGAAACGGCCGGGCGGGGATCGACGGCGCAGAGCAGGAGGGTTTGAGTTGCACCGCCGCTGGATCCGGTGACGCCGATCCTGGCCGGATCGACATCGGGCAGACTTTCGAGGAAGTCGAGCGACCGAATGCTGTTCCACGTCTGCAAAGCCAGAAAGCTTTGCATCCGCAGCTCCGCCTGCGCATCGGTGAAGCCAACGCGATGGACGATCGGCTTGCAGTCGGCCATGCCGACCATGTCATATAGAAACACCACGCAGCCCATGCGGGCGAGCATTGCACAGCGCGCCTGCAGCGGATAGCGGGCGCCTTCGGGGGTTTGTTCAGCGCCGCGTTTGAGCTGCTCGGCCACGACGGCGTCGGTGCCTTCGAAGAACCGGCCGTTGGGCCAGTGGCCATGCGGCGAAAGGACGGCGGGGAGCTTGCCGGTTTTGCCCTTGGGGCGATAGAGGTTGCCGGAGACGTAGTGGCCGGGCAGGCTGGCGAAGAACACTTTCTCAAGGGTGTAGCCGTCAAAATCGACTTTGCCGTGAATGACCGGATTGAGCGGGGATTTCTCGGGCATCGGCCAAAGGTTCATGGCAACGAGGAGCTGCTGGCGAAGCTCGGCCGCGCGTTTCTCCCAGTCGGCCTTGTCCTTATAGAGTGGATGCCACTGGATGGGGTGGTCAAAGTCCAAAGAGACCTTCAACCGCGAATCATCTGGAATCGCGTCGGCCGGGAGGACATGCGGCGCCACATCGGCCGCGCCAGCGACGGAAACCAGGAGAAGACATCCAAGTCCGAAGAATAAGAAATCAGTTCGCATGCTGCTCTGCCTTTTGATGGAGGGGACGTGCGATGGACATGGTAACGGCGGTTTGGGCGTGCGCAAAATCGTCGAGAGTGTCGGGGTGCCGACCCATGTCGTAGGAAGAGGTGCGACAAGCCGACACCCTACATTTTTGTTGGAGCCCGGGCAGTTACAAGCGTGGGTCGACGGGTTCACTTTCCAGGGCGAGGACACCGAAGGTGCATTCGTGAACGCGGCGGAGGGGTTCGCGGCGGACGAAGCGTTCGAGGGATTCGATGCCGAGGGCGAATTCGCGGAGGGCGAGGGAGCGTTTTGCGCCGAGGCCGCGGGAGCGGAGGCGTTCGAGGTGGTGGGGGGCGGTGTATTCCGGGCCGTAGATGATGCGGAGGTATTCCGGGCCGCGGCATTTGACTGCGGGTTGGACGAGGCCGCGCTTGCCGCGGACGATGAAGTCCAGCGGTTTGATGACCATGCCTTCGCCGCCGCGCGCGGTGAGCTCTTCCCACCATTTAATTCCGTCGGCCTGGGATGCGGGATCGGAGACGTCGATTACGTGATGGGCCGTCGTGAAGACGATGCCGTCGGGGGCGGATAGCTTCGCGAGCGTATCCATGTGCCAGATGTGGTTCTGATCGACGTGGACCTTGCCTTCGCTGGCGAGGAGATGGAAGGGGGCGAGGCGGAGGTCGGTCACGCCGTGGACCGGCCAGCAGTATTGGCGGTAAGCGTCGATGTATTGGTTGGCCATGGTGAGACGGCCGCGCTGTGTTTCGAGGAGAGCCGCGAGTTCGTTTGTTTCAGCGTCAGTGAATCGATTGGCGGCCTGTTCGATAACTGGAATGGATGCGGCAAGAGCAGCTCTCGCGGCTGAGCCGACGGCAGCGTATTGGTTCTTCAGGAGATCCTGCGCCTTGGCCGACCAGGGCATCAGTTCGCAGTCGAGGCAGAACCAGTCGGTTTTGAATTCTTCCCAGAAATTCGCGGCGGTGAGGCGCCCGTGCAGCTTTTCGAGGAGGGCGGTTTCGGTGGCCTTGTCATCGAAGAAGCGGCGGCCGGTGCGGGTGTAGATGATTCCCGCGCCTTCGCCCGCGACGCCAAAGCGGCGATGGGCGGCCGCTTCGTCGCGGCAGATGATGACGACGGCGCGCGAGCCCATGTGCTTTTCTTCGCAGATTACTTTTGCGACGCCGCTGTGCAGGAAATAGGCGAACGCCTCGGCCGGGTGTTCGAGGAGGCCGGGCTGCTGGGAGGTGTGCGTGGGGGACATTGTCGGCGGGAGGTAGATCAGCCACTTGGGGTTCGCGGCGAAACGGCTCATCACTTCCAGTGCCGCGATGGCGTTCTCTTCACGGATGGTCACGTTCTGGCTGAGGCGGGTGGTGATGATGCGCTTGCCGATGACGTCTTCGATGTCGAGGACGTCGTCGTGCTGTTGCTGGGCGGAGAGGGCCGGCGCGACGGCGTCGGGCGCGAGGAAGGGTTTGGATGGCACTGCGTACGTGGCGCGGGCCGGGACGGAGATGATTTCATTTTCCGGATAACGGAGGGCGGTGAGCTTGCCGCCGAAGACGCAGCCGGTGTCGATGTTGATGGTGTTGTTCAGCCAGTCGGCCTCGGGAACGGGCGTGTGGCCATACACGACGGCGGCCTGGCCTCGGTATTCGGCGGCCCAGTTGTAGCGAACGGGAAGGCCAAACTCGTCGGTTTCGCCGGTGGTTTCGCCGTAGAGGGCGAACTCGCGGACGCGGCCGGACGCGCGGCCGGTGTAGCGCTCTTTCATGCCGGCGTGGGCGACGACGAGGTGGCCGTTGTCGAGGACGTAGTGACTGACCAGGCCATCGAGAAATTTCTCGACGGCCTTGGAAAATTCCGGCGGACGCGCCGCGAGTTGTTCGACAGTTTCGGCGAGGCCGTGGGCGATCTGGACATTTTTTCCGCGCAGCTTGCGCACGAGTTTTACATCGTGGTTTCCGGGGACGCACAGCGCCGAGCCGCCGGCGACCATGGCCATGACCAGGGCAAGGACTTCCGCGACTTTCGGGCCGCGATCGACGAGATCGCCGACGAAGACCGCCTTGCGGCCGGCCGGGGGCGCGATGGTGAATTCGAGGTCATTCTCGGGCGATGCGGCGATCTTGTAGCCAAGTTGGGTGAGCAATTCCTGCAACTCATCGAAGCAACCATGGACGTCGCCGATGATGTCGAAGGGGCCGTGATCGGATTTGCGATTGTTCCAGAGCGGATTGCGCTCGAACATGGCCGATTCGATTTCTTCGACGGTGTTCAGAATATGGATATAGCGAAAGCCTTCCCGTTCGAGGCGGCGCAGGGATCGGCGAAGCTGTTGCGACTGATTGCGGACAACGTGCGGGCCGAAGGCGCGATCGGGGCGCTCTTGGTTTCGATCGTGGCAGAGGGTGTCTTGTAGATTGAGCACGACCGCGACCGGCAGGACGTCATGCTCGCGGGCAAGTTCGACGAGCGGCCGGCGCGATTCTTCCTGAACGTTGGTGGCGTCGATGACCGTAAGCCGGCCGGCCGCGAGACGTTTGGCGGCGACGTATTTGAGCACGTCAAACGCATCGCGGGACGCGGCCTGATTGTTTTCGTCGTCGGAGACGAGGCCACGGAAATAGTCGGAGGAGAGGATTTCGGTGGGGAGGAAATGTTTGCGCGCGAAGGTAGATTTGCCGGAGCCGGAAGCGCCGATGAGGACGACGAGGGAGAGTTCGGGGATGTGGAGGGGCACAACGTTGCTTGGCATGCTGATCAATTCAGAAAACCCTTAGTAACAGCGAACTCCATGATCTTCAAAAATAGTAACGTAAAAGTGAGTGGTGGTGTCCCATTGCAGGGGATCTTAACTGCTCGCCGGGTTGTTCCGGCAACGGCTCGCCCATCAAACCCCTTCTTGAAATCCTCATGCGTCCAAAGGTAGTAATTCTGAGTGTCTTCCACCTTGGCGGCCCAAAGGTGTGGTCTGCCGCTCAGATGTGCGTCTTGGCTCCAGGTTCTTAGCTGCTTTTCGGTCGGTTCGACGCAATTCTTATTTTGGCCGCGCGCGTCCAAGACTTTGCATTCGGTTCTCATCTCTTCATCGGATCCATCAAAATATACGCAGATATCAGGGTGAGCCACTTCGCATTGGCCGCCGTCATCCAGCATAAGCCTTGTTGGTTTCGAATGATTAAGCCATGGCCAGAGCCGTGCGTAAAGTTCCGCCGTAAACCGGTTTTCATCCTTCATTTTGCCTGCCCCTCTTTCGACGTTGTGGGGTACATGAAAATGGCCATCTGCGTCGGTGGGCCCACCTCGGGATCATCCGGGCCGATGGGAAGGAAACGTACATCATAGGCAAAGACCGAAGCGATACGGGCAGCCCACGATTGAAACTCCGCACGCGTCCATTCAAACCGGTGGTCTTTGTGCCGCAGCTTTCCGGCGGGCAGTGTCGCAAAACGGACGTTGTGCTCGACGTTTGGCGTTGTGATGATGACGACCGGTGGTTTGGCGAATTCGAAAAGCACGCGCTCAAACGCGGCCAGCCGTGGTGGGTCGAGGTGTTCGATGACTTCGACGACCGCGGCCGCGTCGTAGCCTTCGAGACGGCGATCGCGATAGCCGAGCGAACCCTGGATGAGCTTGATGCGCTGGCGCTGTTTTTCGGGGAGGCGGTCGAGGCGCAGCTTGTCGGCCGCGATTTCGAGGGCTCGATAGGAGACGTCCATGCCGAGGATCTGTTCGAACTGGCGGTCTTCCAGCAGCCGGCGGAGGAGATTGCCGTTGCTGCATCCCAGGTCTAGGACGCGTTTGGCGCCGCTGCTTTTTAAGGCCGTGACGACTGCGCCGAGGCGCTGGTCGTTCAGGCTGATTTTCTCTTCGACGACTTCTTCCTCGTGCGCGTGTTTTTCCTCGACTTCGTCGGCCTGTTGCTGGTCTTCTTCCAGCAGGCGCGAGATCGCCTCGCGGGCGAGGTGCTTGCGGTGCTTGAGATAGCGGTTGGCGATCATCTCGCGATCGGGATGTTGGGCCAGCCAGTTTTCGCCGTGGCGGAGAAGCTTGTCGATCTCGTCGTCGCCCACCCAGTAGTGTTTGTCGTCATCGAGGACGGGGATGAGGACATAGAGGTGCGCGAGAAGATCCTGCAGCTTGACGGTGTTGCTCAATTCGACGGTGAAATACGCGCCTTCGCCCCACTCGGGAAATTTTTCGTCGAGCGGGTGGTGGACGGCGCTGACGGTGTAGCCGAGTGGCTCGAAGAGGCGGCGGAGAAAGGTCTCGCCGCCCCGACAGGGAACGACGGCAAGGCGGGCTTGTAGGGGGATGGGTGTGTTGGTGAGATCGGCGCGTTCGCGGCTGTGGCCGCCGAGCGCGGAGCCCAGCACCTGCGAGATCGCTACGCTCATAAAGGAGGAGGCGACGTAAGGGCGTTAGTTGACGTATTGCTCGAGTGAGAAGCCTTCGCCGGACGGTCCACGCCGTCCGCGGACGAGGCCGATCGGGTCGACTTCGAGGAGGAGGGCGGCGGTGCATCGCTCGGCGGTGGCCTCGGGATAAAAGACCCGGGCCTGGCCGAAGTTGAGGTCGAAGGATTGGGGGCGGGCGGGGTTTTTGTGGAGGAGGAAGCCAAGGTCGGTTGCGGGGGTGTGGGTGGTGGTGATGGTGAGGAGCATGGCGGATGCAATCGTAGCCGATGGATGTGTGCGATTGAATCCGGCGCCAGTTGCGGACGCGAAAGAGCCCCGCATCGTGTGATACGGGGCTTGGATTGGGTTATCGCTGGATTGGAACCAGGACGGTCATCTGTTTTGACGGCGGCGTTTGAGCAGTCCGACGGCGCAGAGGGAAATTAGGCCGGTGCTGGCGGGTTCGGGGACTGCGGAGAAGTTTGGATCGGCATAGACTCCGAAGCGATCGGCGCCGAATTGGGGTCCCTGAATGGAAAACGTGCCGTCGAAGCTTTGGCTGTAACGAAAGACGAGGTTGGGATTGTCGGCAGTGAGGACTGGCATGTTGCCTGTCGCGTCCGGATCGTTTTCAAAGAAAGACCAGGGGATGGCAAGTTCCACGATGGAGCCTTGGACGCCAGCGACGTCGGAATAACCGCGCGGCGGAGTAACTGCCTGGACAAAACCGTTGGTGGCGGAGTAGGCGCTGTAGGTCACGTTGCCGATTGTGTCGAAGGTTGCATACCGGTTGTTTTCAGTTTCGACGATGACGTCGGAACCGTTTCCCACTGGACGATTCAGGTCGAGGCCCAGATTGACGACGTTGCCCAACTGGGCGGCGACTGTTTCTTCCCAATGGTCATTCCCTGGTCCGGCGGGATTGGCTTGGATGAGGGCGTAAAAATATTGCAAGTCGGCGCGGCTGTAGATGTCATATTGAACCCCGACGCCGGCTGGATCATACGGGATGGAGAAGGGCGTTATGCCAGTCCATTCCGCACCGCGAACGCCATCAACGCCTACTGGAGCGGCGTGCGCGCTGGAGGCGCCAATGCCGGCCAAAAGCGCGAGGCCTATTGACGCTTTGGCAACTCCCTGGGGAGGGAGGAATCTACCGAAGAAACGATTCGCAATCATCATGATTTTTCCGTTATGGCGGCCCTGATGCATATCAATAGCGACGCACGCACCGGCTCCTATCGAGCGAACACAACTGCTTTACCAGCATGTAAATCGCATTTATTATTGGAACTGTAGGGTCTGTCCGCTTGAAAGCAAGCGACAAAGGTGCCGTATTTATGCGCAATTTTAGGTAAGAAAATAAGCAGTGGCGGGCGGGTGAGCGATGGCGAAACGGCTCTATATCACATCGCCATCTTTTCGTGAAACGTGCCTTATCTCTGCTTTAGATAGTCTTCGATGAGCGACGCTTTTTTGGCCAGGAAGCTCACGTGCTGCGTGGAGGATTCCATGAAGCTTGAGAGCGACTTGGCGGTTTGTTCGAAGGCTTCGGAGAATTTGCGCTGTTCCTGATCGCGCCAAGTGGATTCGAGATTGCGCATCCGAGAATGGAGGCCGCCCATGAGGGCTTGGAGTTCGGTGTTGAAGCGGTTCAGGTCGGCGGCGAAGCGGCGCAGTTCGGCCGGGTCTACGTTGGCTTTTCCCATGGGGTCTCTCCAGTTGTGTTTGGAAAGACATTCTAGCGGTTGCGTGCGGCAACGTCAGCAGGTCAGTTGCCGCGCGGCGCCAGCGCTTTGCGGAGAGCTTCCACGCTGGCCATGGGTGATGAGCAGGTGTTGTTTTTGCAGACAAACGCGGCCGGGTCTTTGAGTGGGGGGTATTCCACGTCGGGGTTGGGGAGGGCCGGGCCGGTGGGGTCTAGCCATTCGAGGCGGGTGTAGCCGGCGCTGAAGCGTAGCGCCTCCTGGAAAAGTTCCTTTGCCAGGGTGTTGGATTTTGGGCCGACGATGGTGATGTGCGGCGGGGCGTGAGTCAGCTCGTTGTCGGCCAGTAGAATGCCGGCCACGGAAAAGCCGCGGGACTTGATGACCTGTGGAGTAGCCAGGAAGCGCATCGATTGTTCCGCAATGGCGTGGTCGGCGATGACGCCGGTGTAGTTGCCGAGCAGGTTGAGGAATCGGGCGGCGGCGATGTTTTCATCGACCTGGGCCGTTGGGACCGGAAGCTGGTTGGGGCGGGCCGGGCTGGTGAGGAGGCCCGGATTGTTGCCGGGGCTTTTGAATTGGGTTGCGATGAATGTCGCGGCGGATTCGGCGCGCTTGAGCCAGGCCGGGTCGGCGGTGACTTTGTACAGGTCGAGGAGAGCCCGGCCCATTTGAAGGGTGTCGGCGAGGTAGGGGCCGCCGGCGTCGGATTGGTCGTGGCGGAAGCCGCCGTTGTCCAAGGCGCGATTGGCGACAATCCAGTTGGCGGCGGCTTGAGCTTCCTTCAAATAGGTCGGATCGGCCGTTGCCGCGTACGTCGCTATGAGCGCCTGGATGACCCAGCCATTTTCCCGTGAGTAAATGTGCGTGTCGATGCGCGGAACGCCGAGCTTGCGCCGGCCGGCGTCGTCGAGGGCGTAATATTCGCCGCTGTGCTCGCCGGGGACAAGATCGGCGTCCTGGCTCACGTAGAACGCGCCGTCGGGGCTTTTGAGAAATTTGATCAGGTAGCCGTGAATCTGTGTGGCGGCCTTTAGATATTCGTCGTCGTGCCACATCGCATACGCCAGCGCATAGGTCCGAAGATTCTCGGCCTGGAACTGCATGATCTTTTCAAAATGGACGTGATCCCAATCGCCGTCGGTGGAATATTGGGAGACACCACCCCAGACGGGGTCGATGAGCTTTCGTTGCGCGAGAAGCGTTTTCGTGGCCATTTCCTTGGCACGGGCGTCGCCGGATTTGGCGCGCAGCATGCAGTATTGCACCGCATCCCAATCCATCAACTTTTGAATCCGCCCCCACGCGCCGTACTTGTCATCGTATGCACCGTCGAGGCGCGTCTTCATATCGTCGCGAGCCTGGGCCGGAAGCGTGCCCGCCTCGGCGTAGTCCAGCTTTTCCTCGGCCTGCACCGACGGCCCGGGCGTTGGGTCATCAATGATGGCCTGAAGCATCGATGCCATCTGCTCCGGCGGCAGATAGCCGCGGCGTTTGACGATCTCTCCGCCTTTGGAGTTGAAGACAATGGTGGCCGGCCAGCCGTAATCTTCGTATTTGTTGGAGATATCGGGGCGCGAATCCTGATCGACGCGGACGCAGATGTAGTGGTCGTTCAGGAGCTTGATGACGGCCGGGTTGTGATAGGTCTTTTCGTCCATCACGTGGCACCAGTGACACCAGACCGCCTCGAGATCGAGAATGACAAAGCGGTTCTCGCGGGCGGCGCGCGCGAAGAGATCGTCCGACCATTTTTCCCAATGGAGCGCGGTTGCGGCGGGTTGCGTGGCGGGGGTTTGTGCGGGTGGGTTGGAGGTGGCGCAGCCAACCGCACCAAGGCAAACCACGCCGAGCGTTAGAAGTAGAAGTGCGCGCATGCTGAAACCTCGTATTGGCGTTCGTATCAGCGACAACAAGTCTGGCTTGTAACATATTCCGGCGCGTGGCGCGTCGAGCCTTGTTGGCGATGGGCTTGGGGATGCGTTAATATTTGCCCGAGCGAGCTTTGGCTCGAAACTCTTTGCCCATGTCCGAATTCGCTACTCGCGGAGGAACCAATGAATCGTCGCAACTTATCGGGTATCGCGGTCGTGTTAGGACTCTTGTTTGCACTGGCAACTCCCGGCTGCAATAAGGACGAGAAGAAGGACCAGCCGGCGGCAACGTCGGGAGGCACGCCGGCCGCGACCCAGCCTTCGACGCCGTCGGCGATTGCACCAACAACCAAGCCGGTCACGCAGACCGCGCTGGTGCCAACGACAGTGCCGGCCACGTTGCCGGCGGTGATCCCTGTTCCGCCGGTGGCGGCTGGTGTTGACCTCAAGGGGCGGAAGATTTTTACCGTTGCCAAAGGCGAGACGGCCAAGTTTGCCTTCATTACCAACAACGCCAGTGAGTTCTGGAAAATCGCTTCGGCCGGTATCCATAAATACGAGGCCGAGTCGGGGATTCACGTTGACATTCGCATGCCGCCAACCGGCACGGTCGAGGAGCAGAATGGGTTCCTCGAGAACCTGGCCGCCCAGGGATATAGCGGTGTTGCCATCAGCGTTATCGCGCCGGCCGACCAGATTGATGAGGTCAACAAGGCCGCTGCAAAAATGAATCTCATCTGCCACGATTCAGATGCGCCCAAATCCAACCGCCTGTTTTATATTGGCACGAACAACTACGAAGCTGGCCGGGCGTTGGGGCAACAGATCGTGAAGATGCTTCCAAACGGAGGCAAGATGGCGGTTTTTGTGGGAACTTTCGCCGCAGACAACGCTCGTGAGCGTCTCCGGGGAATCGAAGCGGAGACTGCCAGCCACAACATCGCCATTGTCGCCAAGAAGGAAGACAACAAGGACGCAGGAAAGGCACAGACCAACGTAGAGGACGTCATTAACGCATTTCCTGACATTAATCTGCTGTGCGGTTTGTGGTCGTACAATGGTCCGGCGATCGCCAGCGCGGTCGAAGGGGCCGGCAAAAAGGGAAGTATTCAAGTTGCGGTCTTTGATGAGGAGGAAGGCACCCTCGACGGGATTGAGCGCGGCGTGGTCAAGTGCACCGTCGTGCAGAAGCCATTTCAGTTCGGCTATCTTTCATCCAAAAAACTTCATGAGCTGGCTACCAAAGGTGAAGACGCCTTGACCGACCCGCTGATCAAGGACGCGAAAATTGACACAGGCGTCGATGTCATCGACGCTTCCAACGTCAAGGATTTCCGCGTCAAGCTGGCTGAGATGCGAAAGTAAGATCCAACCTTCTGGTCATTCCATGGCGGACCAAGCCGGTAACTTGCTGGAGATGCGCGGGATCACCAAGCGCTTTCCGGGCGTCGTAGCGCTTCAGGATGTGTCCATTGCCCTCAATCGGGGCGAGGTTCTGGCTTTGATGGGCGAGAACGGCGCAGGCAAGTCAACGCTGATGAAAATCCTCGGCGGGGCCTACCTGCCCGATGATGGTCAACTCTACATGGATGGTCAGCCGGTCACGCTTCGTCATATCTCCGACGCCAAGAAGCTTGGCATTGCGCTCATTCATCAGGAACTGATGTTGGCCCCGAACCTGGACATCGCCGGCAACATCTTCCTGGGCAATGAGCGCGCGTTCTCGAGGATGTTCGGATTTCTCGATCGTCGCGACATGCTGCGCGAGGCGGCCCGATTGATGCAGCAGGTCGGTCTGAACTACTCGCCGCGCGTCCGCTCCAGCCTGCTGACGGCCGGGCAGATGCAGATGGTGGAAATCGCCAAAGCCCTGGCGCTCAATGCCCGCGTGATCATCATGGATGAACCTACTTCATCGCTGACGCTGGGCGAATCAGAACTGCTCTTCGCCATCGTCGACAGCCTTCGCAAGTCGGGCATTTCCATCATCTATATCTCCCATCGGATGGAAGAAGTTCTGCGTCTGGCGGACCGGATCAGCGTGTTGCGGGACGGCCGAAACGTAGGCGAACTTTCCAGATCAGAGGCCAGTCACGAGAAAATAGTGTCCATGATGGTGGGCAGGCCGCTGAGCGCCTGGTATCCGCCAAAGCCGCCGGTGGCGGCCAGCGAGGTGGTGTTCGAAGCCAAGAACCTGCGCGTTCCGGGGGCGGGCGGCGGCGTCTCTTTTTCCGCGTATCGGGGGGAGGTCCTGGGATTTGCCGGACTGGTGGGCGCGGGACGGACAGAACTGATGGAGGTTCTTTTTGGCGCTTCGCGGGCGCTGGAAGGCTCCATGGAGGTGAGCGGCCGGCCTTACGCTCCACGCCGTACCCGCGACGCCATTCGTCGCGGCGTATTTCTCGCGCCCGAAGACCGCAAACGCCATGGCCTGGTATTGCCGATGAGCGTTGCGCAGAATGTGTCTCTACCCGATATCGGAAATTACAAGCCGCGATTCATCTTGCAGCGCGGCACCGAGCAGCGCGTCGCCGCCGCCGAGATTCGGCGCCTTCACATCAAGACGCCCTCGGCCCGGCAGAAGGTCGTCAATCTTTCCGGCGGCAACCAGCAGAAGATCGTTCGGGCAAAATGGCTCGCCATGAAGCCGTTGATCCTGATCCTGGACGAGCCAACCCGCGGGATTGACGTC
>JBBRHH010000023.1:0-22872 GCA_038222915.1 Tepidisphaerales bacterium | reverse complement strand
CAACACCAAACCCCCAACCACCACCCAAACCACCCAACAAACACCCGCCGCCCCCGAGAAAAACGCGGCGGACGACCTCGACGCGGTGGGGGAGGCGCGGGCGGCGGCCGACCCGGCGATGGCGGCGATCATGGTGGTGATCATGGCGGAAATGAAGGGGACTTTGAAGGTGACAACGATCGCGAAGGCGACTGGGAAGGCGGCAATGAGGAGGCTTGAAGGTGCCGGCGCTGATTATCAATTCTGTCCGATAAAATAGTACTGTTCCCAGCGTCGTCCGGCGTGACTACAGTACAATTATGACAGAAAAAACCGACCAGCTCCGCCCGGTTGCAGAAAAGCATTCCGAGTTCTGGCAAAACGCCCATCTCTACTTTGACCGCGTCTACAAAACAATGAACCTGCCGGCCCTTTGGCGGCAGGTTCTTTCATCTCCAAAGCGCGTTCTGACGGTCAGTTGTCCGATCCGGATGGACGACGGGAACATCCAGGTCTTTACCGGTTATCGCTGCCAGCACAACAATGCCCGCGGTCCGTTCAAGGGGGGCATTCGATTCGATACTTCCGTCAACCTCGACGAGGTGATGGCGCTGGCGATGCTGCAGACGTGGAAGAATGCACTGGTTGATCTTCCCTACGGCGGTGCAAAGGGCGGAGTGGTCTGCGAACCGCGGAAGTTGTCGATGGGGGAAAAGCAGCGACTGACGCGCCGATATACCAGCGAAATCATGCCGATCATCGGACCCAATCAGGATATCCCGGCCCCCGACGCAGGGACCGATGCCCAGATCATGGCCTGGGTGCTCGATACCTATTCGATGATGGTCGGACATCAGGAGCTTGGCGTTGTTACGGGCAAGCCTGTAAGCCTCGGCGGCTCAGTCGGCCGCGAGGAGGCCACCGGCCGTGGAGTCATGAATATCCTGCGCAAGTTCCTCCACACCAAGGGAAAGACAGTTGACAGTGTGCGGGTGGCGGTGCAGGGATTCGGCAACGTCGGATCCCACACAGCGCGGCTCATTCGAGAACGTGGCGCTCCGGTCGTCGCGATCAGCGCAAAGGAGGGCGGAATCTTCAACGCATCGGGCGTTGATGTCGAGGCAGCGTCCAAATACTACCGCGAGCATGGCGTGCTGACGGATTTTCCCGGCGGCGATGCGATCAGCAATGAAGAGTTGCTGATGTGCGAATGCGACGTGCTGATTCCGGCGGCAATGGAGAACACGGTCGACGCAAACATCGCCCCACATGTAAAAGCGCGAACCATCGTGGAAGGCGCGAACGGCCCGATGACGCCGGCAGCGGACGAGATCCTGCGAGATGCCGGCGTCACCGTTCTTCCGGACATCCTCGCGAACGCCGGCGGCGTTACCGTTTCCTATTTCGAATGGGTGCAGGGACTGCAGAACTTTTTCTGGGACCTCAAACGGGTTCAGGACGAGTTGCAGCGCGTTATGGAAAAGGCGTTTGACGAAGTCAATGCCAAGGCCGATGAAGCGGACTGCGACTATCGAACGGCCGCATACACCATCGCCATCGGACGGGTCGCGGACGCTTCAGAGATGAAGGGTCTTTTTCCCTGATTGGTCGCCCCATGAAAAACATTGTTGCCGGCGTTGCGATGCTCACGTGGAGCCTGTGGTTTGGCGGCGTGATCGCACTGTTCATCTTCGTGCAGAAGCTATTCAGTACGGATCGCGAGGTGGCTGTCCTGGCAGCACCACAGATGTTCCTGGTGTTTGCGCGCTACCAGATTGGCCTGGCAGCCGTTGCGCTCGTGGCCGTGTTCGTGTGGCGCATCGCTTCACCGTCGGTGTGGGTCACAACCCTGTTCTTCCTGTTCGCGGCGGCCTTCGCGGCCGCGCTCTTCGGTGGGTATTACATTACGCCAAAAATGGAGATCCTGCGGGCGGCAGGACAGGTCCACGAAGCGGCATTCAAGCACCTCCATGGCCTGTCGATGATCGCGTATGTGATGGAGGCCGTGTCGCTGCTGTTCGGCGGATACATTCTGGCGCTTGCGATCCGGAAATAACTATTCGTTGGCTTCCACCTGTTTTGAAGCCGCGCGCCGGTGTCGGCGTATCAGAAGCACTCCAAGACTAAGAATCGACAGGCTTGCTGGTTCTGGAACCGGTGGACCGACGAAAGGGGCCGCATCGGTATACGTCGTTGCGATGCGGAGCTCATCGAATTGAAACTGCGGATTTTGTTCGCAACCGGAGGACACGCGAACTCGATCAAAGCTGAACGGCGCCCAGGTTAAACTGGTCAGCACCGCGGATGCGTTGGAAGGTTGCACGCCGGGTGTAGGATCAACGAACATTCGAACTTGTTCAGGCGCGCTTGCGGTTGTTCCAAAGTCGATCCTGTAGACAAACAGGTGCTCTTGCGCGAACGGGATGTTGGTTGCTGTCGGAGTCTTGTTTCGATCGTCGTCCCAGCCCCAGGTCACATGCTGTGTCGGCATGCCCATGAAAAATGGCTCGCTATTGGCCCCGCTGAAAAGTGAAATGCCGGCATAGCTATCTGGCTCGTCAGCCGGCGTTGGCGTAAACCCCTTGCCGATGAAACTGATCCAGATCGTGCCCCCGTTGACCCCGCCGTAAGTTTTATTGTTTGCAAAAACGCGAAATCCTGCCTGGTCGGATCCGCCGCTGCGTCCTTTGTTACCGGTGCTTGCCATCCCAGGCCACGTAAAGCCACCTGCATCCACGAAATCATGGTTAAGGCCCCCATACCAACCTGAGAGCCAGCCCGTGCCGCCGTTGGGCGAGCCTTCAAGGCTGCCAGGCGCGTAGTTAAACCCATCATATGCGATAAGCGTAGCTCTCGCTGACAGTGGGAACGCGATCGACGCGGCGGCAACCGCGAGCGCAGCGATTCTCTTTCGTAGCCTCATTTAATTCTCTCCACCAAGCCCCGGCTCAAGCAACTCGATTTCAAAGGCCAACCCGGACGGGCCGAGGAAACAAGCACCCTTACCGGACCAATACGAAACGCAAGCGAACACAACTTCTGCTGAGGGAGTTGACGTCCAATTATACTTGTCGACTTGAAGACTTACATAAATAAGTCTGATTTCTCCTCAAACTAACTTGCCCTCTGAGGAAGTATATACCACATGTACAGGTGCTTGTGAATAAGATCGTCCCAATTTGGTTAATAAATTATATGGTTGTGCCTGCCGGGTTATGAATTATGAAACATTATCGGAACTAACACTAATTAACGCTATAACGGCCGAGATGATCCATTAGCAGGCTCATGCATAAGCGAGCTCGTCCGATATCTGATTTCCACTTGTGTTCGCCTGCCGGGGGGACTAGGAAATACCGATAAAAACCGTCTTTTCACGTGATTGGCGCAGTGGATGACGAACGGCCCCAGCCGCAAATTCCTCAAGGCGAAGGCGCGATTGTGACGAAGATGAATTCATGGATTCAAACCACCGTTCTTATCGGGCCAATGCTGGCGAGCTGAACCATACTTACTCAATTATGGATGAGCTCGAGCCCCGCAGGTTGTTCAGTGTAAATCTACTTTCGCGGGTCGCGACCGACAACACTCTTGCAACGGCCGATAATCTGGGAACGCTGGCGGGCTTGACGCAGGTCAATCAACAGTTGAGCACGGCCGATAACGTTGACTTCTTCCGCTTTACGCTTTCGTCCAGCGCAAATCTGCTTGCACGACTCGACGGCCTCAGCGCCGGCGCGAAAATCCAATTGATGAAGATCACCGCCGGAAAAGGTGTCGTGCTGCGTGGCTCGCCTGCAACGGTGCAGAGCGCGGGGCAGATTTCCCTGCGGCGAATTCCTGCCGGGTCGTATGCCGTCAAGATTTCTGGGAAGCTGGATACAGATTATCAGTTGAGTCTGACCGCCGACTACGCGGGTAGCACCCGGCCGACCTCTGCCAATCTCGGCGTGGTTTCCAAGAGCGTGACGACCGCCGACTTTGTCGGCTCGGCCGATCCGAGCGATATGTACCGCTTTGTGCTGGGCACCACCAGGAACATCAACATCTCCCTCAACCCAGCGACCGATAACGCCGACCTGGTCCTGACCAACGCGGCCGGGCGGACTCTTGTGGCATCGCATCAGACCGGAACAACGCCAGACGGAATCTTCGCCGGGCTTCACGCCGGCGTCTATTACCTGAGCGTCCTTCATGTCACCGGCGATACCAATTATGGCTTGTCAATTACTCCGTCATAACGGCCCCGCGAGCTTTCCGCGCCACAACGAAAATTTGGTATGCTCTCGCGGCTTTTCCAAAAGGAATGGACGTGATGGCGACAACGACGGAGCTGTTGGACCGGGGTGGCAAGGCGCTGATCGGCAACTACGGCCGGCTGCCGGTTGTGATGGTGCGCGGAGCGGGGACGCTGGTCTGGGATGCCGACGGCCGCAAGTACCTGGACTTGTTTGCCGGATTTGGTGGAGTAATTCTCGGCCACGCACATCCGGCCCTCGTCGAGGCCGCAAACAAGCAGGCCAACACCCTCTGGCACGTCGGCAACCTTTATTACAACGAACCTCAGATCGAATACGCCGAGCGACTCAAGGAGATCGGCTTCGGCGGGAAATCGTTCTTTTGCCACAGCGGCGCTGAAGCCAATGAGGCGGCCTGCAAGCTGGCCCGGCTGCGTGGGCACAAGATTTTCCCCCGGCGTTGGAAAATCATCTCCCTGAACAACAGCTTTCACGGCCGCACCCTCGCAATGCTCGCGGCCACCGGTAATCCAAAATATCGCGCGGGCTTCGAACCCGACGTCAGTGGATTTGTCCAGGTCGAGGCGGGAAACTTCGAGGCCCTCGCTTCCGCGATAGACGACGAGACGGCCGGCGTGCTGATGGAACCGATTCAGGGCGAGGGCGGAATGAACGTCTACCCCGCCGACTACCCAGGCAAGGTGCGGGCTCTCTGCGACCAGCGCGAACTCACTCTCATATTTGACGAAGTTTGGACGGGGTGTGGCCGAACCGGTCGTTGGTTTGCGCATCAGCACTTCACCGATGCAAAAGGCAATAAAGTCGAGCCGGATATCATGACCCTGGGCAAAGCGGCTGGCGGCGGACTTCCCGTGGGAGTCATGTGTGCAAAGCCTGCGATCGCCGATCTCCTTGTTCCGGGAACGCACGGATCGACCCTGGGCGGCAACGCCATCTGCATGACGGTTGCCAAAACAATTCTAGACGTGGTCGAGCGGGAGAAGCTTCTGGAGCATGCTTTGGCTCTCGGCGAGCATGCAATCGCGCGGCTGCATTCCGATCCGCGTGTGGCCGGCAAGATCGCGGGCGTGCGCGGGAGCGGCTTGTTCCTCGGTATTGAGTTGAAGGCCCCGCCCGAGAAGCTCGTTGAAAAAGGAATGGAGCGCGGCATCATTGTGAACCTGACTGCGGGCAAAGTGATCCGGCTTGCCCCGCCCATTAATATTTCACGCGAGCAGTGGGATCAGGGCCTTGAAGCGGTTTTGGCGCTGATTGCAGCGCTGTAGGAGATCACTCAGATGTTTTACGCGCGTGTGACTCTGACATCCTTGCTCGCAATGTGTCTTGCAGGCTGCGGTGATCCGCCCGCGCCCAGCAGGGAGAAGCCCGGCGGCATCCGGATGGTGACACAGGCCCCGCCCATGGTGAAGCCAATGAACATGAACGGTCCGCGCGACGCCGAGCCAAAGGTCGAACGGCTGGCGCACTTGTATGTGTACCAATTGAGCGTGCCATATGGGTCGGTGAGCCAGAACGCCGAGTTCTGGAAGCATGTGGACGAACAGACGATCGATGTCGGGACCTATGACGTGTTGTTCCGCAATGGTGTGCGCGTCGGCATAGCTCCGGTCAGCGACTGGGCGTATTTCCGCAACATCCTCATCAACAATCCGGCCGAGACCAAGCCAATGGCCTGCCAGGGAATGGGAACATCCTCCGTTGAAATCGCCCTTAAGAGCGATGTGGCCGAGCAGGTCCTGTTCTTCTTCAATGGCCACAACGATCTGGAAGGCCGTTCCTACGGCCGATCTTCCAACGTGCTCTGCATGGAATATTCGGCGGCCGCGCGAAAGCTGGACGACATGCATGTAAAGCTCTGCCCCATGGTGCGCACGCTGCGAAAGCGTTTTGTGGTCGATGAGGTGGAGGAGCACAAGGAATATCAGTACGTCTATCCCGAGCGCTTTTACGATTGCAATCTGACAACAGATATCTCGGTCGGAAAGTTCCTCGTCATCGCACCCTCCGCCGAGGCCAGCTGGAAAGTGAGCCTGGGGCGGAATTTCTTCGTGACCGACGCAGACGCTGGCCTGCAGGAACAGGTGCTGTTGATCGTCCCGCAGTTGTTCCGGATGGATAAGATCGAGGGGAAGTAGCGCGCCGGGATCGGTTTGCCTCGACCACGCCAAAAGACCCATCGCCAGGCGAGCAACACCTTCACGTTGGCCACCTCCTCGCCTCTTCTTGCCACGCCCGCCCCACCCCGATTACCATCCGCCCCAACCAATCGGTAACCAACCGCGTCTGACAGGACTTCGTATGCACGATTCGAATCTTCCCAACCCGCCCGGCGTGCCGGCTGCGGGTCCCGCCGAAGAGCGGCTCCCGTATAACGCCCGCCTCGGAATCTGGCTCTTCCTCATCTACCTCGTGATTTACGGCGGCTTCATGCTGCTCAACACCTTCAAGGCTGAATGGATGTCCAGGACGCCATTCGGCGGCGTCAATCTCGCCATCCTCTACGGCATGTTCCTCATCGTCGCCGCCCTGGTCCTTGCCCTCGTCTACATGGTGCTCTGCCGTCCGTCGACCACCAGCTCGGAGGGTGGACGATGAAATACGATTTTAACCTGACGGCATTCTTCGTCTTCAGCTTCTTCGTCGGTGGCGTTCTTGCCCTCAGCTTCTTCCTCGGCCGCAAAGCCAAGTCCGCCAAGGGCTACTACGCCGCCCACGGCGAGATCCACTGGTTCGTCAACGGCATCGCCTTCGCCGGCGACTATCTGTCGGCCGCAAGCTTCCTTGGCATCTGCGGCATGATCGCCTTCTACGGCTACGACGGCTTTCTCTACTCCATCGGCTACCTCGCAGGCTGGATCGTTGCCCTCTTTGTCATCGCTGAACCCCTCAAGCGCCTCGGCAAATTCACCTTCGCCGACGCGCTCGACAAGCAGTTCAACTCGCGCGGCATCAAGCTCACCGCCGCCATCTCCACTCTCGTCGTCTCCATCTTCTACCTGATCCCGCAGATGGTCGGCGCTGGCGCGCTGGTCAAGCCGCTCCTGGGCCTCCAGCACTGGCACGGCGTTGTCATTGTCGGCATTGCCGTCATCCTCATCGTCGTCACCGCCGGCATGGTCTCGACCACCTGGGTCCAGTTCATCAAAGGCTCGTTGCTGGTATTCTTCTGCACCATTCTGACGTTCATGATCCTGAACCGCGGACTCACGACGCAGCCCGCCGGGCCGGGCGCGCACGTGTTCCAGCGCGACGTGTTGCGATCAACGCTGACGGCCAAATCACCCAACGGGCCGATTTTCACAGCCACAATTCCCGACGGCGCAACCTACTACCAGATCGGCGACGATCCAACCTTCTGGCGCGTCGACAAACTGATTCCGAAAACCGATACCGCTCCTGAGGATGCCATCCTCTCCGAAGCCCAAACAATTTCGGAAAAGAAAGACGCCCCGAAGCTGGCGAATGGCCGGCCACAAGGCCACGGCCCCGGCGAAGGCGATTTATACCCCGTCGGCAATATCCGGAGCCTGCCGGAGGGAACCTCAACCGGCCCGCTCGGCCCCGGGGCTTTTCTTACCAGTCTGCAAAAATCAAAGATCGTCACGTGGGCCAAAGACAAGGCGACGGTCGACTGGAATGGATACAAGACCACCATCTATTACCAGAAGTTATCTGCCGGCGACGATCTGCTCGTCCCCGGCAAGTCGCCAACCTTCAGCGGTATTCATCCACCCCAAAAAGGCGCAAAACCAATCGTGCTGCCCGTCAAGAAGCAATATTGGTTTTACAAGTACATCCGCCCAGAGCTCGCCGGCCGTTTGAATTTTCTATCCCTCATGCTCGCACTATTCTGCGGAACCGCCTCGCTCCCCCACATCCTCATCCGCTACTACACCGTAAAAGATCAGGCCGCCGCGCGGAAGTCCACCATCATCGGCATCGCCTCCATTGGATTCTTCTACATCCTCACCCTCTACCTGGGCCTGGGCGCAATGACCAGCGGCGCCCTCGATCCCACCGACAGCAACATGTCGGCGCCGCTGCTCGCGAAAAGCTTCAATCCGCTGCTCTTTGCCATCATCTCCGCCATCGCCTTCACCACCGTCCTGGGCACCGTGTCCGGCCTCATCATGGCCGCCAGCGGCGCAGTTGCGCATGATCTGATGACCAACTTCCTCAAGATCGAGATGGACGACCACGGCAAGGTCAACGCCGGCAAAATCACCGCCATTATCGTTGGCCTGCTCGCCATGTGGCTCGGCATCCAGTTCGAAAGCTTCAACGTCACCTTCCTCGTCGGCTGGGCCTTCAACGTCGCCGCCTCCGCCAATCTCCCGGCCCTCGTCATGCTCCTCTTCTGGAAACGCACCACCAAGGAAGGCATCGCCGCTGCAATCTCAGTCGGCGTCGTCTCCTCTATTCTCTGGATCCTCTTCAGCGCTGATGCCTATGTGAACCTCTACAAGATCACCGACCACGCCGCGCCGATGCCGTTCAACCAGCCCGGCCTCGTCACCATCCCACTAGGCTTCATCGTCCTGGTCGTCGTGTCCCTCCTGACCCCCAAACGCGAACGCCTCTCCAAGGATGACGTCGTAGCGCTTTCGACAGTAGGCGCATAACCCTGAAAACAACTCGAATTGTTCTTGACGCCATCTTTTTCGTCCTGTAAATTCTGTTAAGACAGAAATAACAGAATAGACAGTAAATATGCGTCTGACACCGATCGCCGAAAAGTTCATCCTCCACTGGGGCGAAATGGGCACGCGCTGGGGCATCAATCGCACCGTCGCCCAGATCCACGCGCTACTTTATCTCTCACCGCAGCCACTCCACGCCGAGGAGATCGCCGAAACCCTCTCCGTCGCCCGCTCCAACGTCAGCAACAGCCTGCGCGAGCTGCAGACCTGGCAGATCGTCAAAATCGTCCACGTCATGGGCGATCGCCGCGATCATTTTGAATCCATGAAGGACGTCTGGGAGATGTTCCGCATCATCATGGACGAGCGCAAGAAGCGCGAATGCGAGCCCACTCTCGCCATGCTGCGCGAATGCGTTGAGTCCGCCAAAGGCCCGGCCGGCGATGCCTACACCCAGGAGCGCCTCGCCGCCCTCCACGACTTCTTCCACAAATCAATGTCCCTTTATGAACAGCTCCGCCGCTGGCCAACCAACACGCTCCTGCGGCTGATGAAGTTGGGCGACCGCGTGCGAAAGTTCCTCGGCCCCGAAGCCTGAAGGAGCGGCCATGTTCACAACCATCGAAAAGCCTCGCACCGTGAGCGAGCTCGCAAAAGCCCGAATGCTGCAAACCGAAGGCAAGCCAACCCTCACCAGCGACTGGAACCGCGCCGTCTTCATTCACTTCGAAGTCCCGGCCAACATCCTCCAGCCACTCGTCCCCTTCGAGTTGGACCTCTGGCACGGCAAGGCGTACGTTAGTCTCGTGGCGTTCACCATGAACAACCTTCGGCCCACGGTAGGGGGGCGATTGGGCGCACTGCTTACGACGCCCATCAGCTCTCACCCCTTCCTCAACGTGCGCACGTACGTAAAGCACGGCCACGAAACCGGCATCTTCTTCCTCATCGAGTGGCTCACCAACCGCCTCAGCGTCTGGCTCGGTCCACGCACTTTCGGCCTCCCCTATCACTTCGGCCAACTCAACTACCACCACAACCAGGAAGACGGCCACCTCGATGGCGAAATTACCAGCCCCGATGCCCCAAGCTCCATCCGCTACGACGCCGACATCGATCCAACCGCCTCCCTCGAGCCAGTCGAGCCCAATTCGCTGGATGAATTTCTCCTCGAACGTTACATAGCCTTCACCATGCGAGGAAAAACCGCCCTCCATTTCCGCATCTGGCACACCCCCTGGCCACAAACGCCGATTGATCTTCACCTTCATCAGGCCGACCTGTTGGACGCGACCGGAAACTGGCGCGCCGATGCAACCGTCGTCTCAGCGCAGTATTCCTCCGGCGTCAAAAATGTCTGGATGGGCCTCCCGCGCAGGTGCGGCGCAGCAGGGGGCCTCGGATGAGCCAGCAGCCGGCCGCGATGCCCGTCATCCAGCTTCCGACGATGCCAAAGGATCTGCGCATCGCCTACCTCGCGCTGGCGCTCGCGGGCAGCGGCGCATACACGGCGAGCTTCGTCCGCTACGGCGCACACTTCGTCGGCGCGGCCGCCGGCGAAGGCATCGCCGCCGCAGTCTCCTGGCTGATCTTCGCCGCCATCCTCGTCCGTTTCGCCGAAGACCGCTCCCTCTTCGGCTGGATCGACACCTGCCTCAAGACCATCGCTGTCGGCATCGCCATCAAGACGATCGGCCTGCTCTTAAACCTCTGCAACTTCCAAATGACCACCCGTGAATTCTGCATCCTCCACATCGCCATCCTCCTCATCGCCGACATCGTCATGGCCTGCATCTTCGTCCCCAATGCAATGGAGCGTGGCATGGGCCGCCGCACCGCAATCCTGTTCTGGCTTCTGGCATTGAACGGACCAGTGGGCCTGTTCATCAGCCTCGGTTTGTGGTTGTCAGAGTGGCGGATATGATTTGCCGCCAATGCAAAACAATCGCAATTCAAAACCGTCGCGGGCGATTCTTCTCACAGCGCTTCTCAGCCTGACGGCGTTGCTGGCGGGCTGCTGCCCCTGCAGCCATCACGATGCCGAGGCTCGCACCTCCCATCTCATCCACGCCATTACAGAATCAGCCTGACCGCTCGAAACCCCAAGGAGAATCGGCCATGCCCTTCCGGGTCATAGAAATGCAGCCGACGCCCAACCCGGACGCCACCAAGTTCGTTCTGGACAGCCCGATCAGCGAGCAGCCGACCAGCTTCTTCAACGCCGAACAGGCCAAATCCCACCCGGTCGCCGCCGCCCTCTTCGCCATCCCCGGCGTAACCTCCGTCCTCCTCCTCGGCGACTTCGTCACCGTGAACAAGTCCAAGACCACTCCCTGGTCAAAAATCACCCCAAAAGTCCGCGACGTCCTCAGCAGTTCATAGCACCACTAAATATTCCACGCGCCAGTGAACCGGCCAGCAACGCGGACGTATCAAACATGCGAAGTGTTTCTCCCCTCCTTGCCCCGCAGGTCTCACCCACGCCTGCGGGGTTTTTTTATCTGTGGCCCTAATAACCTGCGAGCTGCAGCGACGACCTGCTCAGGGTCAATCTCCTTGTCGTTCATCCGCGCATTGTGCTCAGGGCGCTCGCGGAAGCACAACTCAGCTTTTCCCTTGGGAACCAGAAGATTAAACGAACGCGCAAACCGGTCTCTCGAAGGAATTCGCCGCGTCATGCGCGGCGATGGCCGCGGATCCGTTTGGGTTTCAAGCTCATGCACGCTCATTGGTGAGTAACCACGAATCAAGAGGCGATTGTCGTAAAGAACGAATATCTGGAAAAGGCGACTCAACTTGCCAGGCGGGCAGCAAAGTTCCGCAGTAGTCACGGTTTCTACTTGTGATTGCCTTCTCCGTCGTGATACCTTTGGGCCGCACTTCAAACGCCTGCACCCACTTCTAGCCCTCGCCTCCATTTCGAAAGGCAGAAAATGCGATTCTTTGGATTCAACCGCGCGTCCCGTTCCGCCCGTCGCCTTAAAGCGTGTCGTGCAATCGCTATCGCGATCGAGCCGTTGGAAATTCGACGGCTCCTGGCCACGATCACTGTCACCGGGACCGGCGACACCATCGCCGCCGGGGATAACCTGGTAACCCTCCGCGAGGCGATCACCGCGATCAATGGTGGCGCCGATACGTCCGACGTGGTCGCGACCGGCGGGGCCTACGGCGCCACCGACACGATTAACTTCAACATTGCCGGCGCCGGGGTCAAGACCATCTCGGCAGGCGGTGCCCTTCCGACCCTTGTCAAGCCCGTTATCATCAACGGGTACACGCAGGGCGTGGCATCGGCGAACACATTGGCCAACGGGGACAACGCGGTCCCGCTCATTGAACTCGAGGGCAGCGGCGCGGGGCCGGGTACCGCCAAGGTCGGAATAGCCGGCTTGACCCTGGGCGCTGGCAGCGCCGGTACCACCATCGAGGGCCTGATCATCTACCGCTTCTCCGGCGATGGCATTCTGGTGCGATCCGACGGCGACACCATCACAGGAAATTTCATCGGCACCAATCCGGCCGGCACCTCGGGAGGGACCGGGCTGGGCAACGCCAATACCACTTTCGACCTGGTCACTCCTTTCCGCGCGGGCATCTACGTCGACAACGCGAACAACACGACGATCGGCGGCACCAATCCCGCGGCCCGCAATGTCGTCAGCGGCAACATCCTCGACAACATTCAAATCGTCGGCGACGGCAGCGGCGCTACGGGCAACGTGGTGAAAGGCAACTTTGTCGGCGTCAATGCCGCCGGCACCGGCATCGTGTTTACCACGGGCTTTTTTGGAGTCGGTGTCAGCGGGAGCGACGCCAGCGGCAACACCATTGGAGGCACCACGTCCGGGGCGCGCAATGTGATCAGCGGCAATGGACTTGGCATCGACATCGAGGATGCCGCTCACGACAACACGATCCAGGGAAATTTCCTGGGTGTGGGCGCGGACGGCGTTACTGTGGCAAAAAATCGTCTTCAGGGGATCGCCCTGCGCGACCTCGGCGGCTCGCCGGGCGTAAGCGGTAACGTAATCGGCGGGACGGTCGCCGGCGCGGGCAACCTCATCGCCAACAACGACAGCGCAGGCATCGCGATCTTTGGCGATCCGAGTGTGACGCCCCAGAACGTCAACAATCCCATCCTGGGAAATTCAATCTTCAATAACGGCAAGAGCGACCCCTCGTTCCTCCCGGGAATTGATCTGGTCTCCGGGACCGAGTATCCGACGGAAGACGGCGTGAATGCTAATGATTTTGGCGACGGCGATACCGGGCCCAACCAGATGCAGAATTATCCGGTCCTGGCTTCCGCGGCGGCCGGAACCAGTGAGACGAAGGTTAAGGGGACACTCAACAGCCGGAACAACGCGGGGGCCGGTGCCACTTATCGCATCGAATTTTTCTCCAGCCCATCGGCGAGCGGAACAGGTTTCGGCGAAGGCCAGACTTTTCTGGGCTTCATCGAAGCGACCATCGGCGCCAACCCGGGCCCGTTTGTCGATAAGGGCGAGGGGACCGTCAACTTTACGGCCGACCTGCCGCCGGTCCCCGTGGGGAGCTTCATCACCGCCACCGCCACGCAATTGCAGGGCGGCTCGGGAAGCACGCCGCTGAATACCTCGGAATTTTCCAAGGCGCTGACCGCCACGCACGCGCTGGACGTGGCGTCCAGCGGTTTTAGCGCAGTCGAGGGCAAGAGCTTCAGCGGCCAGGTTGCGACCTTTACTGACAGCGATCCAACCACCACCGCCAGCCAGCTTAGCGCCACCATTAACTGGGCGGATGGCGTCACCACGTCGGGCAGCGTGAGTGGCGGCAACGGCAGCTTCACCGTCTCCGGCACGCATACCTACAGCGAGGAGGGCTCCTATATGGTCAGTGTCACGCTGGCCGATAAAGCGCCCGGGACGGCGACGACCAACACCACTTTCAGCGCCGCCGTCAGCGATCCGTCAGTGGTCACTACCGGCGTCTTCAGCTACTCCGGAAAGAAGGGCGTGGCGGGCGCCGCGCAGAAACTGGTCACATTTACCGACCCGGGCGGGGCTGAAGCGCTGGGCGATTACAGCGCCAGCATTGACTGGGGGGACGCAAGCCCGGCCGACACGACCGGAGTGATTACATTTCAGAACGGCGTCTTCACGCTGAGCGGCTCACACGCGTACGCGGCAAACGGCAGCTTCGTGGTGAAGGTCACGCTGAGTCATGACGCGGCCATCGATACACCGGTAACCACCTCGGCCAAGGTGAGCAGCGGTGTGTTTAATTCAGTGACCCCGGTGAACATCAAGCCGGTCGAAGGCAAGTCATTCACGAGCACGGTGGCCGGATTCATGTTCACTGACGCCGGGGCGGTGACAACGGACTTTTCGGCCGACATTGACTGGGGCGATGGGGCGCATTCGCCGGGGACGATCGCCCTGGCCAGCCCCGGGCACTTTGTCGTGAATGGTAGTCACCTGTATCAGGGGACGGGAAGCCGGTCGATCAGCGTCTATATTCACGCCACGGGTGCGGCGACGACGGCCCACTCCAGTGCGACCGTAAGTGATGCGCCGTTGACGGGTTCGCCCAAAACATTCGGCGCGTTGTTGAACCAGTCGTTTACGCAGACGGTCGCGTCATTCCTGGACGGCGACGCGATCAACACCAATCCAGCCAACTATAAGGCGACCATCAACTGGGGCGATGGGACCAGTTCCGCAGGGACATTCAAGCGCACCAGTGCCGGGCACTGGGATGTGCTTGGGACACACACATACCACAGCAAAGGCCAGAAGAGCGTGTCTGTGCAAATCAATGACATTGGAGGAGCCGCAACGTCGGCCAATTCCAAAGCCAACGTCAATTAACCCTCTGAAATCTGATATTCGAAATATTCGAAATGTTCAATATCCTCAACCGCGGGGGTCCGAAGGCGCGTGGTTAATCCCGCTCCGCTCGACCACCCAGGCGGCGTCACCATGATCTAGATCATCGAGCGATGAAATCCGGCCATTGTTCCACATCCGGCCACAACCGGCACCTGCACCCCAATTAAAACGCAAGACACCTTGGCCTCGATTCCTCGAAGCCAAAGTGTCTTGCCGGTCCACCCTGGTCCTCCCCCACCCTGCCCTTTTCTCTCCTCATCCCATCCATCGGTGGCTCGATCGTTGAGCATTACGAATCGAAGCTGAAAAATTTTGATGTGCAGCGATTTGCTTCTTCCATGCGCGTCGAACCTGAAAACTTTATTCCTCGCGAATATCGCACCACGCAGATCGCTCGCAATAAGCATAGTCGTGCTACTCCGAGAATCAGGTTGCCGTCACGACCGATTGCAAACCCCGCTGGATGCTGTGAGTTCCAAAACAGGTGGAATTGTCCGCTCTTTCCCCAGCTCACAGGTCTCATGTATCTGGCCTCTATTAACGGCGGCGCGGGCGCTTTGCGACGATGGGAAGAGTGTGATTGTGTTGGAAGCTCGGGATCGGATCGGCGGGCGGGTGCACGCGTGGCGCGATCCGGGGGTTGCGCTGCCGATTGAGCTGGGGGCGGAGTTTGTGCATGGGACGCCGCGGGCGACGTGGGACATTTTGCGGGCGGCGCGGTTGATGGTGTGTGACGCGGATGGCGAACACTGGGAGTGGCGCGCGGGGCGGCTGTCCAAATGCGATATGTGGGAAGATGTGGAGCGCGTAATGGCGCGATTGAAAGATGTGCGCGGGGATAAATCGTTTGCACAGTTTATCTCGGAGGATTTTGGGAAGGATGAGCTGGCCGGGGCGAAGCAGATGGCGCTGATGTATGTGGAGGGATTCAATGCGGCCCGCGCGGAGCAGATCAGTGTGCGGGGGGCTGGAAATGGCCGAGGAGGAGTCGGCGAAGATCGAGGGGGAAAAGCTGTTTCGGGTGTTGAGCGGGTATGACCGGGTGATGGCGTGGCTGGCGGATGGGATTACGCCCGGCGCGGTTCGGCTCAGGCGGGTTGTGACGCGGGTGCGGTGGGAATCGGGAAAAGTGAGCGTAGAGGCGCGGCCTGTTGCCGGTGGGGAAGTTGAAACGATTGCGGCGAAGGCTGCCGTCATCACGCTACCGCTGGGTTTGTGGCAGGCCGAGGCGGGAGCGGAGGGGGCGGTGGAGTTTGCGCCGGAATTGAAGGAGAAGCGCGCGGCGGCCGGGAAGCTGGTGATGGGGTCGGTGGTGAAAGTGCTGCTGCGGTTTCGCGAGGCGTTCTGGGAGGCGCGGGTTGCGCCGGGCGGGGACGAGTCTTTGGAGAAGATGAGTTTCATGCACTCGGGCGAATCGGCCATTCCGACATTGTGGAGTTTTCTGCCGGTGCGTGCGCCGCTGCTGATGGGATGGGCGGGAGGGCCGGCCGGGGAGGCGCTGGATGGGAAGAGCGATCAGGAGATTTTGCGGATTGCCACGGAGGCGCTGGCACGGATGTTTGGGATGGACGTTGAAGAAGTGCGACGGGAGGTTGAGGGATATCGGGTGGTGGATTGGAAGATGGATCCGTATGCGCGCGGCGCGTACAGCTATGTGGCGGTGGGGGGACTGGATGCGATGGAGATGCTGGCGAGGCCGATTGAGAAGACGCTGTTTTTTGCGGGCGAGGCGACACATTATCAGGGGATGAGCGGGACGGTGTCGGGAGCGATTGAGACTGGGGAGCGCGCAGCGCGGGAGGTGATCGAGAGGTTTTAGGATGCGGAGCGGGGATTGCGATTCAGGAGCAGCGCGAGGGCGAAGGTTGTCGCACCTATGAGCAGATGCAGAGTGACGCACCAGGTGATGTTGTTGGGCATGGAGTAGGGAACGTCCTGGCCGAGGCTGATGAGGTGGTAGGCGATGGGAGAGGTGGTCCAGCCGCCTTCACGCTGGAGGACGGCGTTGGTTGCGAAGATGGGGCTGGGGGCGATGAGGCGGTCGGCAAAGGTGACGGCGGATTGGCCGGGGAGATAAGGGGAGAGCCAGACGGGCCAGCTGAGCCAGGCGAGGCCGATGATGACGACGGCCGCAGCGGCGATGGATGGGGGAATGCGGATGGCGCGGAGGAGAGAGACTGTGCCGAAAATGGCGATGAGCCAGGCGGCGAGGATGGCGATGCATTGGAGGAGCTGGGATGGCGTGGCGGGGGTTTGGATGATGGTGAGCGTCCAGGCGATGGCGATGGCGAGGAAGATGGCGGCGGTGGTGAGGAGGGAGAGGTGACAGTGGTTGTTGGCGGCGATGAGGGCGGGGGCGATGAGGAGGGCGAGGAGAAGGCCGCCAAAGAAGGGGCCGAGTACGGTGTCGGCCGGTGCGGGAGGGAGCGTTGATTTTGCGATGACGAGAGAAAGAAAGAGTGCCAGCGCAAACGCAATGACTGGCGTTGAAAGAAAGACGGCGCCGAGACTAACTTTGGGCGGCGTGGATGGATTGGACGCGGGGATTTCGGTCATGAAGAAGCTTGGGCTGGCGCGGCTATTTTTCTTGCGGTTATTTATCTTCCCGGGCGGGCTCGATGATCATGGTGACTTTTGAGCCCTTTTTCGGACAGAGGTCGGGGTTGTATTCCCATTCGAGTTTTTCGTTGGAGCTGCTGGCGAGCTCCGGGACGTCGATGAGGGCCATGTCGAAATTGACGACGGTGACGGTGTAGCCGGTCATGTCGGCGGCGTAGCCATCTTCGTTGAGGCGCGAGCCGGTGAAAACCCAGTGGCAGGGCGGCATTTCTTTTTTGTTCTTCACGTTGCGCATCATGCGATAAGCGGGGACGACGACAGTTTTATTGTCTTTCTCGAACTCACAACTGATGCTGAGGGGGGCGCCTTTGGGCGGCATCCATTTTTTTTCGGCTTCGATGTAGTGAACGGGTTCGCCGGGCTGCAGGCCGAGCATGAGGAGGCCCATGTGGATGTGGGAGGCTTTGGCGAGGGTGCGGAGGACGGTTTCGTGTTCCTGGGTGTTGGTGGCGCAGCAGAAAAATTCGAGGGGCATCTGGGCGTTGACCTGATCGCACTCGACGCGGACCTGCTTCTTCTGGATGTCGACGTCGACGTGGGCCATTTTGTTGGCCGCGGGCTGGGTGGCCGGATGGTTTTCAGCGCGGAGCGGGAGGGTGCAGGCCAACATGGCAAAGGGGACGAGATATGCGGATAGTCGGCGCGAGAACATGGTGGATCTCCTGCAGAGACGATTCAATACAGTGTAGCGATGTCCGGAGGCGGGAAACACCGCGGAGGCGGAGTTGGACGGGATGAAGCTGCTGACGAGCCTTATTGGTTGTCATCATGCCGTCATTTGAAAATTGTGTGCACCGGATCGATGTTGCGCGCAGTACAATATCTGTTACGCGTACGCGTTCTAAAAGAAGTCTTAAAAGGATCATCATGCGAACACTGCTATTGCCGCGCCTAATGCTTGTAACTCTTGGCGTTCTCGGTAGCTGTGCGATTGTGCCCATGGCGCGTGGCGCTGATGCGCAGCCGCCGGCGGGCGAGCGAAAAGTCGGAATGGCGGGGCTGGGGCTGGAGGTGGCACGGCGGGCACTGGATGATGCCGGGCTGTCGGACGATCAGAAAAAGAAGGTGGACGAAATTTTTGCGGATGCCAAGCAAAAATTGCAGGTGATGGTCGAAGAGTTCCGCGACAAGCAGACGCCGCCGGATGAGCGGAAGGAAAAGATGCGCGCGTTCATGGCGGATTTTCGCGGGAAGATCGCTCCGCTGCTGGACGATACGCAGAAGCAAAAGGTGCAGGAAAAGATGGCCGCGCTTCGGGAGGGAGGCGGGGCTGCTGGACTGTTCGCTGCCCGGCTTAAGGAGGCCGGCGCGAAATTGGATCTGAGCGGCGATCAGAAGACAAAATTTGACGCGCTCGTTGTTGATGTGCAGAAAAAATTCGAAGCGCTCAAACCCGGAGCGGATGGCGACCGCGCTGGGCTGGTGGAGAAGGCAAAGCAGGCTCGCGAGGATACGATTGAGCAGTTGAAAGCGATTTTATCTCCGGATCAACTGGCGAGGTTGAAGGAGCTTCTTCAAGCCCCCAAGGCTGGCGGGGCGGCGACGCCGGGGGTTTAGCAAGCGGGTTATGCGTCATATCCACGACACCCGTCCCATATTATCCCTGCCAAGGGATAAGTCCGCTGGTTGGCCCGCACAACAGGTTTTAGGACTTGCAGTGGCGGGTATCTTGTGACATAGAAGACGCAGCGGTTCAGCAGGTCGGGCCAGTCGGTGGCCCGCGATTTGTACTTGGCCGCCCTGGATCTTCATGCTTCTACTTCAGAGCCCCACCACATACATTCGCCCCAATGTGCGGGAGATGGTCTGGCACTATGCGCGGGGGCGTTTTCCCAATTATCTCAACGATGACTACGGGCCCGTGGGGTGGGTCAAGTACACGCATCGCGGCATCCAGCGCCTGGACAAGATCGAATTTCCACGCAAACAGAAACGGTACATCTTCTCGCCGCGGTTTGAGTTTCGCGTAGATTCCGCTTTCGACGACGTGGTGCGGAACTGTGCTGACAAATCGCGCGAGGGCAAGAGCTGGATCACGCCGGAACTCGTCATCGGATATAGCGCGATGCACCGCGCCGGCCGGGCGCACAGCTATGAGGCGTGGGAGAATGGCAGGCTGGTGGGCGGGGGGTTTGGAATTCACATTGGTGGATTCATCTCGGTTGAATCGCTGTTTCGCCATGTCGATAACGCGAGCAAGTTTGCCTATGGGCAGGCGCTGCTGCACCTGCGCGAACGGGGCTTTGAACAGGTCGACACGTGCTGCGTGGCCGAGCATATGGTGAATTACGGCGAAGAGTGGGTTCGACAGTGGCAGTTCGATCAAATGATCCGCAGGCTGATGCGACAGAGGATCAGCGTTGCGGACGATCGGCCATGTCCGCCGCTGCCGTTGCCACTTCGGACCAGTCTGGAGACGAGCCGGATTGGACTGGCATTGGAGCGGCGGATTCGCCGAACCTTGGGTGCCAAAGCGCGTCTCCTGACCTTGAACGATCCAAACGCGCGGCAAGAGGCGCAAACGCCGCTGGGCAATGCGGCACCGAGGCCTGCTTAAGGCTGATTCGAAACGGAGGGGGGCTTTCTAACCCTCATTCTGATTGACCGGCCTACCGGTGCGATTACGATGAGCCAAGTCAAAGTGTTGCTTGTGCGAGGTTGTGGACAAGGAGACTCGATATGAAACGCAGTCATGGTTGGGTGGCAAGTGGAATTATTTTGCTCGCGCTGGTCATAACGCCGGCGCGCGCTGATGTTCTTGAGCAGGTGCCGGCCGACGCGCTCCTGGTGATCAAGGCTGGAAACTTGCAGGCGACGAGCCAGAAGGTGGCGGCGCTGGCGCAGCAGTTTGGCCTCGTTGCGATGGCGCCGCAGATGGCCGATCCGCTGGGCTGGCTGATGCAGACTGCGGGGGTCAATGCCGGATTGAAGAAGGACGGCGACCTGGCAATCGTCATGTTCAGTCCGAAGGCCGAAAACCTCGATCCCGACAAGTCGCTGATGATCCTGGTTCCGGTGACTGACTACAAAGCCTTTATCGGGAACTTCAAGGATGCGAAGAAAGATGGCGCGTTTGATGTCATCCGGTTGCCCAACGACAACGATGACACGCTGGTGGCGGATTGGCACGGTTACGCGGCGCTCGTGCCGAGCAAGGCCATTCTGTCCAAAAAGCCGGGCGGACTGAAACTCGCCGGCGAGACCGGAAAGATTATTCAGGACAAGAGCGTGGATGTGACTGCATGGGTCAACATGCAAATCATCAAGTCGATAGTCCAGCCGCCAATCGCGGCCGAGCGCAAGCAGTGGGTTGATGATGCGATTGCCCAGTACAAGGCCGGCAACGGCATGCCCAAATATGAGTCGCTGATCAAGCTGCTGCTGGAGCGAGGGATTGACCTGATGAATGAGGGCGTCGCCAGCGCGCAGGCGGCGACATTCAGCATCGCCCTGAGCAAGGAAGGCATCAACACGACGTTCATGGCCGAGTTTTTGCCCGACACCGAGTTCGGGAAGAACATCGCGCAGGTGAAGAATTCGAATGGTTCATTGCTCACCGGGCTTCCCGAAGAGGACTACATTTTTTATGGCGGGTTTGTGCATGATCCGGCGCTAACCGAGAAGCTGCTGTCGTCGCTGGATGAGCCGCTCAAGAAAGAGCTGGAAAATCTGGGCGATGACGGCAAGAAGATTCTGGCCGCGCTGGACGCCATGCATTCGACACTGAAGGCGATAAAGGGCGGCGATTTTGGAATCGTCCTGGATCCCAATGGCGGCGCGGCAGGCATGGTGAAAGGCGTGACTGTGATTGACGGTGACGCCAAAGCGATCATGGCGGGCCAGGCAAAGAGCCGCACCGCCATGCAGGATATCATGCAGTTGATGCCGGGCGCCAAGCAGAAGTTGACTGTAACGCCGGCCGCGAAGACGGTGGACGGTGTAAAGTTTGATCTCGTGCAGTCAACGATCCAGGCGGACCCCAAGAAGCCCGAAGAGATGATGGCCCAGCAGATGATGAACATCATCTACGGCCCGAAGGGAACGCAGGCGTTCATGGGCGTGGCCGACGATTCGCACGTCTTGCAGATCATGGGTGAGGACGAGAAACTGATGAGCGACGCGATCACCGCGGCCAAGGCCGGGACGGATACGTTGTCACAGCAGGTGCAGGTGAAGGACGTGGTTGACAAGCTGCCAAAAGAGCGGTTTACAGCCGGTTACTTCGCGATCGACAAGGCCGTGACCGGCGGCATCAAGATCGCAAACATGCAGCTTGGGCAGAACATTCAGTTGCAGCTTCCGCCGAATTTGCCTCCGCTGGGTTTTACCTATGCCACCAAGGGCACCGCGGTACGGATTGATGGTCATCTACCGTCACAAACGATCCAGGCAATCACCGCGGCGTCGATGCAGGCAATGATGCAGGCCCGGCCGCGTGGCGGCGGCGGAAAGCCAGGCGATCTGTAGGCGCGTTCCGACAGTAAGAACTCAAACGAGGCCCGGCGCATAATGTGCCGGGCCTTTTTATTGGTTCATACTCCCCAAATCATGGCCACGCTGGTCGTCATGCTGCCGCCCATGTTGAAAGTGAGATAGCGTCGGACGTTTTCGACTTGTCGTTCACCGGCGGTTTGGGTGAGCTGCCGGTAGGCTTCCGTGATCTGGCGAACGCCGGTTGCTCCAACCGGGTGGCCGTCGCCAATGAGCCCACCGCCAGCGTTAACCGGAATGGCGTGGGACGGCGTCGGGGCTCCGATCCGATCGCGGGCCCAGGGAAGTGCCGTCGCGCCCGATTCGAGCAGTCGGGGGCCCTGGCCGCGCTCGGAAAACCCAAGAATCTCATAGGCGACGATTTCTGAAATCGTGAAGCAGTCGTGGATCTCCGCGGCGTGGATTTCCGCCGGCGAAACGTTGGCCATTTCGTAAGCGCAATGAGCGGCTTTTCGCGCCATGGGAAATTCCGGAACCTGTTTTCGATCCAGCGAAAGATGATCGGTGGTGTGGCCAAAGCCCTGGAGCCGAATGCTGGGCCGCGTGCGATCGCGCGACCTTAAGAATCGCTCGGAGCAAAGGACCAGCGCGGCCGCGCCGTCGGTGATCTGGGAGCAATCCGTGATCTTCAACGGCGGAGCGAGGCGCGGATTCGCATCACACTCCTGCATCGCCTGTTCAACCGAAAGCGCATTGGCGCGCATCTGCGCACATGGATTTTTGGAGGCATGGGCGTAATTTTTCACCGCGACGGTGGCGAGTTGCCGTTCGGTCAGACCGTACCGTTTTGTGTACAGCTCCGCGATCCGGCCGAAGAGCTTGGGAAACATGAACTCGCCGAACTGCGCGCGCTCGTTCGCGTAATCTCCCGCCGCGCCGAGCACGTCCGACCCCTCCGCCGGCGACATGGTTTTTTGCTGTTCAGCGCCGACGACGAGCACCACGTCGTGCAGGCCGGCCATGATCTGGTGAACTGCTGCAAGGACCGCCACGCTGCCGGACGCACACGCC